>JBLHID010000005.1:0-49534 GCA_047615545.1 Polaribacter sp. | reverse complement strand
TCTGTGATAACCTTACTCAATACTAGACCAAGAAAGAAACTCAATTATAAAACACCGGCTGAAAAAATGGCCGAACACGTGGCAGCATTAGCAGCTTAATTGGTTATGCACTTCGAGGTTGAATCTGTAACTCCATTTGTTTTAAGTATTCAACAAAAAGATTATTTATACGCTATTTTTATAATATCTTTTGCTTTTTTAACAGAAGTTATCTTATAATTAGTAGTTTGGGGTAGTGTTTTATGCTTTTTTTAATTCATTATTATTTGTGAGATTTCAACTAAATAGAAAAGAATTATAATGCTACCATTTTCGCCACCAAGAATAGACGATAAAATAATTGCAGAGGTAACTGACACCTTGAAAAGTGGGTGGATAACTACGGGTCCAAAAACCAAGTTATTTGAAAAACGACTAACTGAATACTGCGGTAATAAAACAACACTTTGTTTAAGTAGTGCTACAGCAGGTTTAGAAACTGCTTTGCAGTGGTTTGGAGTTACTGAAGGAGATGAAGTAATTGTACCTGTTTATACGTATTGTGCAACAGCAAATGTAGTGGTGCGTTGTAGAGCTAAGGTTGTGTTTGTAGATTGTAATTCTGATGATTTTAATATAAATATTAGTGCTATTGAAAAAGCCATAACCTCAAAAACCAAGGTTATAATGCCTGTTGATTTTGCTGGTTTGCCGTGTGATTATGATGCTATAAATAAGCTTGTAAAAGCTCCAGAAATACTAGAAGAATTCACTCCTCAAACGACTGAGCAAAAAACACTCGGGCGTATTTTAGTATTATCTGATTCTGCACATTCTGTTGGAGGTTCTTATAAAGGTAATAAAACAGGAAGCTTGACTGATATATCTGTGCTTTCATTTCATGCAGTTAAAAACCTGAGCACAGCAGAAGGGGGGGCAATGTGTTTGAATTTACCAAAGCCATTTGATAATGAACAGATTTACATTGAATTGTGTGCTAAAACTTTGCATGGTCAAAACAAAGATGCACTTGCAAAAACGCAAAAAGGTAACTGGAAATACGATATTATAGAAGCAGGTTATAAATGTAATATGACGGATATTCAAGCTGCAATGGGCTTGGTTGAACTGGAACGTTACGAAAATGATACACTTGTAAAGCGTAAACAAATTACTGATGAGTATTCAGCTGAACTCGGAAAATACGATTGGGCTCAAATTCCAATATTTGAAGATGAAAGCCGCAAATCTTCTTACCATCTATATCCATTAAGAATAAAAGGAATTACTGAGGAGCAAAGAGATGCTATTATTCAAAAAATATTTAATGAAGATATTTCTGTAAATGTCCATTTTCAACCTTTGTCTAATTTTACAGTATATAAAAAAATGGGCTACAAAACAGAAAATTACCCAGTGGCTTACGATAATTATAGTCGTGAAATAACTTTGCCACTATATTACAATCTTACCAAGCAAAATATACAAGATGTATTGCAAGCTGTAATACAGTCCGTAAATAAAGTGCTGAATGACTAAACGATTATTTGATATTCTTTTTTCAGTTTTGGGAATCTTTTTTTTACTGCCCCTTTATATCATAACCACTGTCTGTATTCTGTTAGACTCTAAGGGAGGAGTGTTTTTTTTTCAGACAAGAGTAGGGAAGAATAATCAAAATTTTAAGCTCTTTAAATTTAGAACCATGAAACCTGGATCTGATAAAAAAGGGCTGATTACGGTTGGCGGAAAAGACGACCGTGTAACCAAAGTAGGTTATTACTTACGTAAATATAAGTTAGATGAACTTCCACAGTTATTTAATGTGCTAAATGGGACTATGAGTTTTGTTGGGCCAAGACCAGAAGTGCGTAAATATGTAGCAATGTATAATAAGGAGCAACTAAAAGTACTAACAGTACAACCTGGTATAACCGATTATGCGTCTATTGAGTATTCTAATGAAAATGCGATACTTGCTCGATCAGAAAACCCTGATGAAGACTACATTAACCTAATAATGCCTGCTAAACTGAAGTTAAATCTTAAATATATTTCTGAAATGGGAGTATTAACAGATGTTAAGCTTATTGTAAAAACTATTTTAAAAATAGTTTCCTAAATCTAATAATTAGAATTATTCAAAACATTTTGTAGCTTTCTGAGTTCGGCTACTTTGGTAGGATATTCCAGTTTTTCATAACTATAAATTAAATTCCTAACTAAACGACCAATAATTTCTTGGTTGGTACAAGGTTGGTAAAATTGGTCTTTAGAAGTTATCTTAATTTTTTCTAAAAAGTGGTCAATTTCTTTACGGTTAAAAATAGAACCCTTACTAAAGGGGTTTACATAAAATAGTACCTTATCTGTAAAAGCATCATCTTTAAAGCCTAAAACAAAATGTTGTGGCAAATTAATTCCAAAAATAGGCAGATTAATTCCTTGGGCGAACAAAGACAACAGGGACAGGCACTCTTAAAAATCATCTAAACTACAACCGGAAAAAACCGTCGGTTTCAGAAAATAAATTGCAATGTCCGATCAAAAGTGGAATTTGACCTAAAAAACCATTTTCTAGGTATAGTTGCCCGTAAACCCTCAATGGGTTCTTAAATTTACTTGGTTATTGCGAGTCAGGCAGTCTTTTGTAGGGTTCGTCGCTTTTTAGCGAATCGTGAGGCGTAAAGCTTTTCAAACTGCTGGCTTTGTTGCAGCCATTGTTGGCGCTCAATCGATAGCCTTTCCAGTATTGGCGGTAAGTTGATGGGAATAGCACCTCGTTTGCCGGGTCGAATCATTCGGCCTGTCGTGTCGACTAATTGCAGGTAGTCTTTCAAGCTAAATAATATACCGATTTGTTTCCGAGCAGTCACGTTACCCTCGAACGGAGCCAGTGGCTTTAGCGGTAAATCGAAACGGTGTAGTCGTTGCTGTTTGATTTCGTCATCAGTCGCTTTCGCTAGATCAAAACTAGGCGAGATACGCTCTTTGATGCTGGTGTAATCTGATTCTTATGGTGTGTTGCACATATCGGCACGAACAGGGTTCAAATCGACGTAAGCCATACAGGTGAGCAAGGCTTCTTCAGTCAAAAGAGCTTGTGATTTATATCTGCTTTCCCGAAGGACAGGGACAGGCACTTTCTAAAGTCATCTTGAATAGATGAAAGACCCTTAGGGCACAAAGCTCGCATTCGTTGTTCAGATTCTAATGGCCGATTCAGGTTAGCTGCCGTTCCAGCTCAGGATTGAATAGCCAACTCACGGCACATACCAGCCATTGAAATAAATAATTCCGCATGGGAACATACTAAGAACAAAGAGCCACCTTTCACAATATTCGTACGCGTCACATAATCACCGGTTAGGGAATAGGAAAATATAATTCATGTCAAAAAAAATTACTAGTGAGATTATAATTTCATTGAAGAATCAAATTGAAGATCACCCGATATACGAAGCAGTGTCAACAATTGAAGATCTGCAATGTTTCATGGAGCATCACATTTATTCTGTATGGGATTTTATGTCGCTTATAAAGTACCTCCAATCTGTAGTTGCACCAGCGAAATATCCTTGGACACCTCAAGGTCAAGGCAGTATAAGGAGATTTATAAATGAGCTGGTTCTTGAAGAAGAATCTGATGAAACCAATATTCCAGGTGAACATTCCAGTCATTTTGAGCTATATCACAATGCCATGAATGAAGTCGGCGCAGATATTTCCCTATCTACTAAATTTATTGCTGTAGTGGAGGAAAAAGGCATTAACAGAGCTCTAGAGTTATCTTACGTTCCATCCCCATCACGTGCATTTACAACAACCACGTTCCAATTTATTAATAACAATAAACCTCACCAAGTTGCCGCAGCACTAGCATTAGGTAGAGAACATATTATTCCTTGTATGTTTCGTTCAATCCTCAAGAAAATAGGCGTTACTGATAAGGAGGCTCCAATTTTTCATTTCTACCTTAACAAGCATATTCATCTAGATGAAGATTTTCATGCGCCGCTATCATTAAGACTGCTCAATGGTTTATGCGATGGGGATGAAAGCAGGATACAGGAAGCAGTTGATGCCGCAAAACAGGCAGTAACAGCTCGCATAGAGTTCTGGGATGGAGTTCTTGCTGCTATAAACTCGTCCAAGATGGTTAAGTAAAGTACTACGTGTCAATTGGCATGCAAAATCGACCCTAGTAAGCCAACTTCATAGACACCCATTGAAATATTTTTTGCCTACCCCGATATCCTTCAAGATAGCGTTGGATTCTTGGGCAAATTTTCTTTTTCAAAATATGGATATCTGAGTTATTCCATTGCCTGAAAGCGGTGACGAGGTGGAAACTTTAAGGGTTGGTGAAAGACGGTGTTATGATGTTTCACGCCTAAGTGCTTTGTTGGTAAAATTCTGACTAGTAACTGCTATTTTACCGCACAACCAATGGACTTGGGCGCTTCAGAACTTCTCTATTTTTTAAACCGGACAGTAGTGAACTAGTATCATTCTTTCCGTACGGATAGTGTCAGCATGCCTGCGAAATTGCAGGTACGAGAAGCCGCCTAAATTAATGTTGGATGTGTAACAATTGGGAGTTTATGAAAAATGAACGTTAGAAAATTTATTCACCAATTACCTATCATGATAATAGTTACTGGTTTAAATTTTGGTAATCCAGTGTTTGCGACAGAGTCGGATATTGCTAAGGAAGCTAGATGGGCTGATCAGATAGTGGATAGTTTACTAGATGGTGACGGCATTTGGTTGGACGATGGTAATGGTCATGAATTTCTTGGTATCTTTACTGAGGCTGAGGGTGTGGAGGTGGATGAGCCTAAGCAAGCTGTCATATTGGTTCATGGAATCGGCGCGCATCCTGACTGGCCTGAAGTGGTTAGCCCGTTGCGGGTTGGTTTAGTGACCGAGGGTTGGGCAACCTTATCAATTCAGATGCCTATTTTGGCGAATGGCGTAGAGTCAGAGGCTTATATTCCATTGTTTACTGAATTGGCCGACCGTTTTGATTCGGCGATTTCATATTTGAATCAGCAAGGTATTCATAATGTTTCTGTCGTTGCTCATAGTATGGGTGCGACTATGTCGGCTCATTTTGTTGCTGGAGCTCTTGCTCGTAAAGAGTCTCGCATTCAGTCATTTGTTGCAATTGGAATGGGGGCGGGCATTCCCAAAACTGATAATGGCGAACCGGGTATCGACAGCCTCGCTGACTTAAAAGGAATTACCATTCCAATGTTTGATATTTTCGGTAGCGAGGATTTAACGACTGTACTTGAGTCGGCAGGTGACAGGGCGGTTGCGGCAAAGTCTAGCAATGACAATTACACTCAATTAGTGGTTATTGGTGCAGAGCATTTTTTCTCCGGTTATGAAAGTGATTTGATTAACAAAATTTCGAGTTGGTTGTCTTCAGGTGACATTTGAATTAGATGATGCTTAAAAAAACAGTTTAGTTGGGAAAGAAAATGAGAGTGAGCAAACGCTGGAACCAAAAACAAAAGCCCCGAACCATCGGACAAATAAGCAGTGCTGTGGCGGGGACTATTTGGAAGCTTGGGTCTCAGTCTTTGCTAAATTTAGAAACTGAAAAGTTTGAAACCACGTCTCAGAAACAACGGTTAGATGTTCTGGAAGAGATTTTTGCTTATTTGATACACCAATGTGACAGAAGAGCCTACGAATTAACCGATGCCGATAATCGAGCCGCCTATATTACGTCTTTAGCAAAAGATATGGCGCGATTAATAGAAGACAGTAGAGTCGATATGGAAGGTGTTGGTAATTATCAGCAAGCATTTCTAGATAGGCTGAATCAACGTATGGCTGCTTATTCACTATTCAAATTTAGTAACGACGAAGGCGCTAGTTTTGTAATGCGCTGTGCTTTCGGTGATTTTATTAAAGAGGCAATGGGCGCAAGAGACAACAAATGGATTCCTGACTATATTATTGGCCGGGAAGCCCCACTAGCAGAAAATGCTCTGAAAAGTACGCTTGCCGGCCTCGTGGATTTTGAAATGTTAGCTAGCTAAAGGGCGTCTCTAAAAATAGTGGATTTCTAGACATGGCTTAAACCCAGTCGTTAAAGTTGTCGACCGACTTACTGGTTCCATCATCGTAGCCCGCGTTATAAGCATCTGTTAAACGCTGTTCTTCGCGTTTTGGATGGCCGAGGAAACCGCCTTGCCACCCAAGTATATATTCGTTCTGAACTTTTAAAGTTTCCATCTGAGTGGTTGCATCACGATAAGCTTGGTTCATAGAGGTTTCTCCTAAGCTGAGTTAAGTATTAAAGTATTATTTATTGATGTGCCTTAAATTTATCGTAACAATCGCCCGAGGCTATAGTTTTGGATACGAATTGAGACGCTTCTAGTAAGGTATCAAATCGTTTCAAATGATGGAGGGCTATTGACGCGCTATACATCAAACTATCACGGGCAGGGCCAGGTTCATTTTGGAGTGCCGATACGCCAAGGTTAGCGGCATTTTTTGTAGCCATTATTAAATGGGCTGCATCTAACCCTTCGAGTGTTTTCAGACCATCTTGCAAAGGAACCATTCTCTTAGCGGCCTTAATGCCGAGCTGCGTCGGTTCTAGCGTGACAAAGTCATCATTATGATCTTCTGTATAGCGATAGTATCTTGCCTCATGTAATAGCGATGGAATGACTCCACCTTCTACGCCACGGACAATGGCCGCCGAGTCGTAACCTGAAAAGCGCGCTAATTTAGCATATACAGGGGGGTAAGCTTTGTGTACATATCCGGTCAGTAGGTGAGTCCTGTTGCGTCCACTAATGGGGCGCGTGAGCACTTCCAAAGTGGTGATAACGGTTCGCTTCACCATTTGTTTGCGTAGTGAAATCAAGTTATAGAGGCCAGGACAATATTGACTTTGATCGAGGTAACCCCAACCGATATTGTCATCGGCTAGTTGATCGGCAACTTGTTGGCCTGCTCTATCTACATCTATACCTGCTGCTGCAAGCACCATTTTGTGCGTAATACCAAACTTGGGGCCGACAGATTCGACACCATGCGAGTAAGCCGGGACACCACAGGCTGATAGTACTGGGGCTATAAATGGTGCAACCGGTAGACCGCGTATTTGGCCGTTGTATGGGTCGGCGATATCGAAAATTTCATCGGCTTGAGAGGTGACCTGTTCGCGAGAGTTGAGGATGGCTTGTAGTATGCCGGAATTTTCAGCCTCGGTTTCGCGCTTCATCCTTAAGGAGATTAATAATACGGCAGCTTGCACAGGATCGGCTTCATTATTGAGGATCAATGCCATACCCGCACAGGCTTCTTCAAAGCTAAGGTCTTTACTATGTTCTGGGCCGGTGGCTACCTTCTGAATGCAGGTGCGCATGTTGGCTTGAGTCACACGGGTAGTGGTTGCCCCAGCTTGAGTCGTAGTCATAGTAAGTTTCTGAGTAAGAGTAAATCAGTAGAAAGCTTTCCAACATAGCACCACGGTGCATCTAAGTGTATACACCGAGAGGGAAGCATTAAACGGGAAATAGGGATATGTTCAGAGTTCAACGACTGTTCTCA
The DNA here is from genome assembly GCA_047615545.1 of Polaribacter sp. Lineage (GTDB taxonomy): Bacteria > Pseudomonadota > Gammaproteobacteria. The sequence continues at coordinate 41,971 of JBLHID010000005.1, read as the reverse complement.
GTCGTCTTCATGCATCATTCGATAGTACTGGTATTTCATAGTGACTGCGCTACCAACAACAATTGCGATAACGGTCACAATAGAGCCAAGTGCCAATGTAGCTACGCCAGAAATACCTTGCCCAATCGTACAGCCCATTGCTAGTACACCGCCAACGCCCATGAAAACGGCACCGATGACATGCTGAAAAAAATCAGTCCAAGAGACGAACCACTCAATCCGTACTTTCCTAAATATTAGGGTGTATAGGAATGATCCAAAAATAACACCACCAATTGTGACAATACCGAAGCTTAGAAATTGCGCAGAAAACCCCTGATAGGCATATTGTAAACTATGGGCAGAGGGTGCAATAAAGCTAAGCGACTGAGCGCCAACGGCATAGGGACGCTCGTCCATGAAATCAACCTCTTCAAGTAATAACTGCCCCATGGAACCGGCAGTGATATACCAAGCAATGACGACTAATGTGCCAATAATGAGTCCCGCTAATATCAATTCAAAATCAGATCTAAAATCGGCTGACTTCATCACCCATGTCAATAGGCCTAAACCTACGATTAATGAAGAGGCTAGTTGATAAATAGCTGGTGATTCGCTATTACTGAAGCCGTTGACGATGTTTCCGATGTCCTGGCCAGATATATCGTAGTTGGAGAAATCAATGCTTAGCGGCGTCATCCACTGTAAAAATAGTACATAGTCAAAACTCGTGAATAACATGAGTGACGCCATGACAGCCATGATTACGAAAACAAAAACCGACTTCATATTGCCCTCGCCAATTCTGACAAGCGTCTTATTTCCGCAGCCACTCGCTAAAGTCATGCCGATGCCAAATATCAAACCACCAATAAGATTTCGGAGCCAGACAAAGTTAGCCGTTCGATAGGGTGGGTTAGATGTTTCGTTGCTAGTAATTAAACCTAAGTCGACGAGTCCTAAATACTCCAGTATACCGACACCTAACACCGCTGTAGCCATGGCTAAAATCCATGCTCGTAATCTATTTGTGTCGCCTATATTGATCCAGTCCGATACAGCACCCATGGTGCAAAAATTCGTTTTATTAGCGACGGCACCAAAGATAGATGCGAGTATAAAACCCAATATAAGAGTTTGAGTGTAGATTTCGAATTGCATAATAAAAGTAGACCTCAAAAGTATTATTTATGGTCGTTAATAGCCTGCTCGAGCCAGACATTAACATAAGGGCATCTCTAAAAATGCACGTTTCCTGCGATTGTGGCGCTGCCTCATCGTGCCTACTGTTGGCACCGATTTTATGCTCCTGCACCAACAGTAGGCACGAGGAGGCCAAATCGACATACCGTACATCCATGTATACTGCGGTTCTCGACGATCGCTCCATGCAGTCGTTCGCGTGGTGTCACAAAAAATCACTACTTTTAGAGGCACTCATTAAGTATATGCCTGTGCATAAAGCATAGTTTCTCAAATTTAAGAGATCTACTAAACGTATAAAGTGATGTCAGCCTCGCAAGCAAACTAAAAGAATGTAACTAGAGTTAGCATTTTTTGATGTAGTAATGAAATTTGCCATCTGCCTCTGTGCTTTCTAAAAGTTCATTGCCCGTTTGTTTGCAAAATGAAGCGAAGTCTTTCACTGAACCAGAGTCAGTTGATACAACATACAAGACATCGCCACTAGTGAGTGTTGTGAGAACTTTTTTTGCTTTCAATATTGGGAGTGGGCAATTGAGTCCGGTTGCATCAAACTTTTCTGTATATTCAGTCATGGTTATATCTCGTCATATCCTACGATTTTGAATTTAACCGAATGTCTCGGCCAGCATGTGAACGCGATTAGATCTTCGTTCATCAAAAAGCGATTAGCCTCCAAACGCCTATGTTGGGAAACGCCTATGCTCGCATAGGGTACTTTTAATTATTGTAATATATTAATCTATTAAATTGTAAAGTGATTTCAAGGCAGAAGAAACAACCCTATCGGGCAGGTAGTATCCCAATGGTGGTATAGGACATTAGTGTCATAACGAACGGTTAAATATTAAGAAAAGCCATCTCCCCAATCACCCTAAAAAACAAAAATAGCGGGGATGGTATGTTACTGAACCCGCTTGCTAATCACCTAGCCTAATAACTACAGAGAGTTTTCATGTTGATTAGTGGCTCGATTCATAACCCCAAATATCGGTATTAAAGCCAGCCTCTCGAATTTTGTCAGCCCGTTTTGAAATAAATCGTTGAAATCTAGGTTGAGTAATATAAGCCTTCGTTAGCACGTAATCGTAAACAGATTGGAAGTGAAACGTTTTTAGGAATGCATCAATCCGCATTACTTCGGCCCCTTTTGCGTTGAAAAATACGACGGAAGGGGTATAGCCAATATTGAGTTGTTGAGCCCACTTAGCAACAGTGGTTTGCCGACCGTCAGGTGTCGTGATAGTTTTATTCGAATGTATATCGAACTGAACATTTGTCATTGAAGTGACTAGGTCACGAGTGGTTTTGTCAGTCAAAATGCGCTCATGCAAAGTGCTGCACTCATCACAGCTGCCAGATTCAAAATATACCGCTAATGGGGGTTTGTCTTGCCCAATCAGCCCACTGAGCTGAGAACTGTGGTTGTAGAAATCTTCAGGAATTAGGTCGTTGTTAACTGGCTTACTGTTTTGAGCTATGTAGCTAGAAAAGTTATATTTTAGCTCATGTTTTTCTGCAACGTAATTTAGTGCCGCCCGAAATTCATCGGGTGGATAATAACCGTTTAGCCTAAGCGCTACTTTTCCAGACTCGTTAAGGAAAATAAGAGTTGGCGTGTATTGTACGTTTAAGGCGGCAGAAAATGTTTTTTCTGTAAATGACTGCCCTGCAATGCTTATAACCTCACGGTCTCCGACAATGTTAAGGGTAATGCCATCAAAATGTTTCTTAATATAGGCTTCAATTACTGGATCACCAAAATTCTCATCAACTAACCGAGCACAATAGGGGCAGCCGTCTTGATGAAAATAGAGCATGACGCGTTTATTTTCATCAGTTGCTTCTGCTATATCGTCTTCGAACTCTAAAAAACTGTCCTTAAACCAATGGGGTATTTCTGTTTTTTTGGCACCGAAGCTTTCACCAGGCTTCGGCTCTGTAGCATGAGTTGACGTGATAGTGATAGCGCTTAAAAGCGCTAGGTAGAGGATGAATCGAGTGCTCATGTCTTCGCTCCTACTGTTTGGCTTTATATCATCAAATTAAAATAGTGGCCGATGATTGATTAGAGGTGCTTCTAATGTAATGACATATTAGTGAAGTAACCACAATACCACTAATCGATACTGTTTTTTTGTGATTTACCCTGATTGTCGCTTTCTGGACTCTTCCAACCACGCCTGTTAATGGCATAAGCGTTTATTTTTGTTACAAAAAGTATTGCTAACATACTCGGCAGCCGCTTTGTTTATTGAGGATTTCGATGTCCCTGAAGTCCAATTGACATGTCTTGGTGGCTGTACGCTGGTTCTGCAATGTAGGTTCCAAATAGTCGGTCCCAATTAGATAAGTTAAATCCAAAATTGCTGTTGGCTTCATCTTCACGAATGGAGTGATGAACGCGATGCATATCGTGTGTTACTAACAGTTTGCGTAATAGTGTATCTACTTTTTTTTGGCAAGTGCAGGTTGCCGTGATTGAACATAGCGCAGCCACTGAGCATTATTTCGAAAATTACGACTGCAGCAATAGATGGGCCTAAAGAAAGTATGATGATAAATTTAAATAGCACTGAAAGGAGCCAGAGCGCAGCGGAGACAACGGCCAACGGCTGGCCCGCAGGGGCGAGGGCGAAGCCCGAGTAACCACCGTGCGGACGACTGCAATCGCAGAAAAAGTGCATTTTTAGTGGTGCCCGACAGTGGTTAATGTGTATTTGCTTAGTAGCGTTTCAAGTCATGAGTTATTTAGTTGCCTTTAGGTGGGGTTGGTTCACAACCCTAATGCTTAGAGTACGATGTCTCAAAGCGCCCTAATTAGAAGGTCTAAAGTTTCCTTAGCGTCACCAAATAACATTTTCGAGTTTTCTTTAACGAATAGTGGGTTGTCGACACCTGCATAACCTGCAGCCATTCCGCGTTTAAGGATAATGGTTGTTTTGCTGTTCCAGACTTCAAGCACTGGCATTCCTGCGATAGGGCTATCTTCATCAGTTTGCGCGGAAGGGTTAACCGTATCGTTTGCGCCAATGACAATACTGACGTCGATATTTGGGAAGTCATTATTTATCTCGTCCATTTCGAACACAATGTCATAAGGGACGTTGGCCTCTGCAAGCAATACATTCATGTGCCCAGGCATGCGCCCTGCGACGGGATGAATACCAAAACGAACATTGATATTTTTACTAATGAGTATTTTGGTGATTTCGGAAGTGGCGTGCTGCGCCTGTGCCATTGCCATTCCATAACCTGGAATAATCATGACTTCCTTTGCGCTATTCAGCAGTTGCGCAGATTCGTCAATATCAATTACCGTAATCTCGCCTTGCTCACCAGCCGGCACCGCTTTCTTTATGCTACTGGGGGTACCAAAGCCACCTGCTATGACACTGATAAAATTACGGTTCATAGCGCGACACATAATGTAACTTAAGATGGCACCACTACTTCCCACTAAGGCGCCTGTTACGATAAGCAGGTCATTAGACAGCATAAATCCAGTAGCGGCTGCGGCCCAGCCAGAATAGCTATTAAGCATTGAGATCACGACTGGCATATCAGCGCCACCAATTGCAGCGACCATGTGGATACCGAAAATAAAAGCCAAAATCGTCATGATAAACAGCATAGTGAGTGCGCCATCGTGATTTTCGGCCCCAGCAAACTTGGCACCAAGGATGATTATGCCGACGAATAGTACGAGATTTAACCAGTGACGGGCAGGGAGCATTAATGGTCTACCACTAATCAATCCGCTTAACTTCGCATAAGCGATAACTGAGCCAGTGAAAGTTAACGCACCAATGCAAATGCCGATAAAAACCTCGATGTCGTGAATGGTTTTTTCTACACCAACAAAATGAAACCCAGGATCGAGAAAGTTGGCGTAGCCTATCAATACTGCTGCTAAGCCGACCAGACTGTGTAATATAGCTACTAGCTCAGGCATTTGGGTCATTTTGACACGACGTGATAATACAAAACCGGCACCACCACCAATCACCATGACGACGACCAAAGCGCCATAGTTCTTCGTGACAAAGGCCATGATTGTGACTAGTACAGCTATCGCCATACCAATCATTCCATAGAGGTTTCCACGCCGCGCTGACGCATTATTCTTTAAGCCACCAAGCGCCAATATAAATAAAATTGCCGCGCCTAAATATGAAACAGTGATCATGCTTGAATTCATTTCGAAACCTACCCTTTAAACATTTTCAACATGCGATGAGAGACAGAAAAGCCCCCAACGATATTGATGCTGGTGACAAACAGTGCAATCACTGACAAGACCATAATAATATTGTTATCTGACGATATTTGCGTCAAAGCACCTAATGCAATAATGCTGCTAATGGCATTGGTGACACTCATTAAAGGCGTGTGTAAAGAGGGTGAAACATTCCAAATCACCATGTAGCCAATAAAGCACGACAGCACGAACACCGTAAAATGTGCCATGAATGAGGCAGGGGCAACCATGCCCAAACCACCCAGGGCGGCGGCACCAATAAGGATAGGCAGCCAAGTGCCCACAGAAGACTTTGTAGGTTTTGATGGCGTTTGCACCAATTTAGCTGGCTCAGGTTTAGCGGCGACATCTTGTCCGCCAAAAGAAGGTTTCCTACCAGGGGCGGTCCCGGTGGTAATTGCAGGCGGTGGCCAGGTTATCTCGCCGTTATTGACAATGGTTGCACCGCGCACAACAACGTTGTCCATATCGACCACTAGGTTGCCGTCTTTTGACGGGCACATTTCTTCCAAAAGATTATAAATATTAGTTGCATAGAGTTGACTTGACTGTGCCGCGAGTCGGCTGGGTAAGTCGGTGTAACCAACAATGCTGACGCCATGTTTGACCGTGACTTTGCCCGGTTTAGTGAGTTCGCAATTGCCGCCTTGCTCTGCAGCTAAGTCGACTACGACACTGCCATCCTTCATAGACTCAACCATCTCTTTGGTGATCAGCTTCGGTGCCGGTTTTCCTGGGATGAGTGCCGTAGTAATAATGATGTCGACTTCTTTGGCTTGCTCTGCAAATAGTGCCATTTCGGCCTCTATGAACTCTTTGCTCATCACCTTTGCATAGCCACCTTCACCGTTACCATCCTCTTCAAATTCCAATTCCAGAAATTCGGCATTCATGCTTTGTATTTGTTCTTTAACTTCGGGGCGAGTATCAAATGCTCGCACAATAGCACCCATCGACTTTGCCGTGCCTATGGCTGAAAGACCTGCGACACCGACACCAATTACCATGACTTTTGCGGGTGCAATTTTTCCTGCGGCAGTTATTTGTCCAGCGAAAAAACGCCCAAACAATGAAGACGCCTCTACAACCGCTCGATAGCCCGCGATATTGGCCATGGAACTTAAGGCGTCGAGTTTCTGTGCGCGTGAAATCCTTGGAATGCTATCCATCGATAGCGCGTTGATCTTGTTCTTAGCGAGGTGAATCATCATCTCGTTGTTTTGAGCTGGCCACAGAAAACTAATGAGATGCGCGTTCTCAGGCATTAGGTCGATTTCGTGTTGATCTAATCCAATGTTCTGCTCGGGTGGGCGAACCTTAATAATTAAATCAGATGCGTTCCAAACAGACTGGGCATCACCTATAACCTCGGCACCAGCAGCTCTGTAGGCTGCATCAGAATTATTGGAGCCCAAACCCGCTCCGGCCTCAACCAACACTTCGAACCCAAGGGTGATTAGCTTCGCAACAGCGTCTGGTGTCGATGCGACTCGCTTCTCACCCTTGTGAATTTCTTTTACTACACCGATTTTCATAGAATTACCGTAAAATATTTATAGAGGACTCGAAAAATGCACTTTTTCCATGTATGTCTGTTTTGCAAGAGCACAAAAACAGATCACAAAAAAACCACTATTTTTAGAGGAGCCCTTATGGGACTACAAAGGTTTAAAATACTGTTTACTTATTCCATTTCAATTTTTTAGGACTAAATCGAAATCAGAATAATGTCTGCGTTTCAAAAATTAGAAGCTTCGATTTCGAGATACATTTTATTAACATTAACGCCGAATAATTCGTTGAAGCTTTCCCATGATTTTTGATCTGTAAATTCATCCAAAATGTCTTCTTTGATTTCGTAATCTTCCATGTCATTGTCAAAACCTTCGGCGACATATTTGTTCAGCTTTGTCAGGTAATCCAAATAAGGCCGCAAAGACTTGTCAGCCGATCCACTTGGGCCATGACCTGGAACATATACTTTCATTGACTCAGCTGCGGCATACTCAAGCGCCTTAATATTACCTAACATACTGGAACTGCCATCAAACCGGCCTACCCGGTTAATGATGCAATTGTCGCCAAGGAACATGGTCTGACTTTCGACATGCTCTACCATAATGTCGCTGTCCGTGTGAGCGGGAGAAATAGAGTGGATTTTAAAATGCTCCCCATCAATGGTAATGGTTTGATCGTGGTTAACACTCGTCGTCGGTGGTACGACTTTGGTTCCTACACTTAAACCCTCAGTTAGTCGGTCCATCAGACTGAGCCAACTTAATCCTTCGCTACTATTGGCCTGTTCGATTAATTGCGGATGTGCATATATTTTTATTGTGGGGTATTCAGCTAAAACGGATTGATTCGCGAGCCAGTGGTCACCATGAATGTGAGTATTAAATATTGCCAGTACCGGTTTGTTGGTTAATAGTCGAATTTCTTTCAGAACTGCATTTCCAACTTCGAGTGTACTTCCAGGGTCAATAATAACGATGCCATTTTCAGTCTCTACATAAGCCGGGTTATTCATGAACCCGTGATTGGCTTTATTAGGAGGCGACAACGGCCCATGCATGACATATACATTTTTGTTGACTGGCTCGAAATTGAATGTGCCTGCTTCTATAGTCCACGCGCCTGCTGGTACAGAACATATACTCAAAAAAGTAATCAAAACAGCCGTAAAATTTTTAGTCATAAACTACTCCACAAATTTGAAAAGCCAACAATGACTATGTCGAATATTAATGAGCTTTATGTCAAAAAAATTAGCGCGAGAGGCCTCATGTTGACGATCCATTCTAGTGAAACATCAAAACTAAGATATATGGAATAAGGAGTGGGTCTGTATATCCTATCGGGGATACTCTTATGTGCTGGTAACGGTTAGCAAGGTACCGAATAAAAAAGCCAGTGATGCTAATTTGGCACATGGGGGCGCTGGATCAAAGATAATCCTAAATTGGTTAAATCAAGTAGCTGGATACGGATAAGCACATGATGACAGCCTAGCCATAGCGAATTAGACCGAGTCCAGTTGGCAAACATCGAGTATCACGCTCACGACCCAACCCTCATATAGCAAAGCCAAACCAGTTACTTGGCGTTGGGTTTGGCGACGTTATGCTGAAAATGAATATCGTGTGTCGTTTTGGGTTCATCTGAATACCGAGGCTTTTCTACTGACGACTCTCTTGATAGGTTAGCAAGCTCTCTTTCACGCGCAGTAATAAGATTGAAACATTGTTTTACATCTTCGATAGTATTATCTGATAAAGGATGACGCTTACCAGGTTGTGGCGTAATTTCCTTTATAACACTTGATAGTACCTTTCTCATGGTGATCAATATTCGTTGATCCACTGTAAGGCCATTTGAGTCGCGAGAGTCGTTTTTCATAATAGATCATTACATGGTTTTTTGATTATACGGAACTTTGATGGTAACTTTATCGTGTAAAATGGCAGCTATGACCAGTTGGCGTATAGATTGAAAATTAGGAGTTAAAGCATGCCTTATTATGTATTTAAGATAACTATCCCTGATGGCATAGGTTTGATTAAAAATCTAAAATTCATTGAGCAATTTGAAAAGTATAGAGACGCTAAAAAATCTACTAAGTCTCTGAGGGTTGAAGCCGAATCAGACGATCAAGACGTATTTAAAATAATGTTTGCCGATAATCAACTATTGGCCGAAGAGCAATTGCTTGAAAAACGAGAAAAGCCCGTATTGATGGAGCATGAGCAATAAGCTTTTAATGTCCTTTAAATTCCTCGAGTTTCAAGCGCGGTGAATTAACCGATAACATTGTTCAGTGGCTAGATGGTTCAATTGAGGCTCAAAGCACGGTCCACTACTAGACTAAGCATTTCAGGTGCTTTGCCGACGTAATCTTTTAACTCCATATTCACGTCAGGGTATTGCGCTTTTTTTTGATTGAATATTTTAGGGATGTCAGTTGCGACATGATTACCGTCAGACAAAAAATAAGGTAATGCAACGATAGATGTTGCGCCTTGCGCTATACATTTATCTATGACATCTGGAATTGAAGGCTGAGCAATTTCGAGAAAAGCGCATTCTGTAGCAGCATAAGTATTATCAGAATGGCACGCTATATTACGTGTCAATTCTCGTATTTCTTCATTAGATTGCTCACGACGACTTCCATGAGCAAGTACAATAAGATAGCGCATTATTTCAACTCTGACGGGAAAAGATTGGACTAAAGATTCTACTATAGATAGGTATTTTGTGCTTAAGTTATAAAGGTTGTGAGTATGTAATCTTAAAGCTCATCAATGAATATTACGCGCCATTGTAAGTGCTCATTCCTGAACTTAAAGAGTCAGGTATAATATTGACGGTGTTATTGACAGCGTTATTGACAAAGGGAAAAGAGTTGGTTCGATTTCTTTAGCAAGTTTGGAGACGCTCTATAGTTGGATGATAAGCTCACCTCAGCTTATCTCAGAAGCGTTAACGTAATGGATTAAATGGAAAACCGTATGCTTGTATTTTGTCCTTCAAGTTTTGATATTGTAAATATATCTTTAATGGATGGGTTTACGATAAAAAGAGCGAGATATTACTCTAGCAAGAAATCAAAATTACTATGAGTCGACGAATATCTGTTTCTCGTGCATCGAGGTTAGTTGGGGTGAAACGTGGCGTGCTCCAGAGTAAAATTCGGGCTGGTGAGCTTAAAGCATTTGAAGGTCATCTATTATTAACTGATCTATTGCAGGCCTATCCAAAAACTACGGTTGATGACTCCAGCATGTTAGAACGTGTTGAACAAATTATGGAGCAAGCCGCCTTTAAGAATGCCGCAGCAGAAAACCATAGACCCTCAAGCGAGGTAGTCGCATCGAGGGTTCTAGAGCTTAGTCAGAAGCTAGCTGATAAGATAAAGGCTGTTCAACGGTATGAAGCGTTTGCCGAGCAGCTAAAATTGAAACTAAAGGCATTGCAACATTCTAAAGAAACGCTACCAAAGGAAATGGTGTTATTTTTAGAATTTATTGATGAGGCCGTGGATAACTTAGAAAACAGGGAAACACATGCAAACGAATCATTCGGTAATGAGGTATTTCTACGGATTATGACAGCACAGGCAAGCATTCTGCCAAGTGGGCATGAATTTTTTATTGAGGGTTCGGGCTCTATTCTCGACTCTGGGTTACGTGGTGGCCTCGCCCTAAACTATGGCTGTAGTAATGGTAATTGTGGCCTGTGTAAAATGCGTTTAGTGTCAGGCGAGATTCAAAGAACTCGGCCTCATGACTTTGTACTGACGGAAGCCGAAAAAGGGCTAGGTTATTTTTTGAGCTGTTCTAATACGGCATTGTCTGATGTTGTGCTCGAAGCAGACGAAGCAGGGAGTGAGTTCGATATACCAAAGCAATCAATCGACCTTCGGGTTAAAAAGATCGAGCACTCAGATTCTCCAATTGTCGTCGTTAATGCGAAAACACCGCGCACTAATCGGCTCAGGTTTTTAGCAGGGCAGCAGGTTAGTTTGAGTATCGATGGCGTTGGTGTGAACACCTATTTTATCGCAAGCTGTCCATGCGATGATATGAATATCCAGTTTCACATAAATTCAAACGATAGCAATGTCGTCTCCAAGCACCTATGCGGTACTGCAAAAACCAATGAATTGGTTACGATCACCGGGCCTGTTGGTTCCTTCACGTTAAATGAAGACTCATCGAACTCGCTTGTTTTTATTGTTCAGGGTAATGGTTTCGCACCAGTAAAAGGCCTTATCGAGCATGCGATGGCACTCGATGTTGCCGAACATATCTATCTTTACTGGTTGAGCGACATAGAAGGCAAACACTATCTCAATAATTTGTGCCGGTCCTGGAATGATGCATTAGATAACTTCCATTTTACTAGATTACCTTTTTCTAACGGTGGGCGATCCATCGAGCTGCTAAGTCAGCTGGTAATGGAGAATCATAAAAGTGTTAAAAACTTTGATTTCTATATCTGCGGTAAAAACAAATTTAATATTGGCGTGCGAGAAATGCTGCAGCAACGATCAGAATCAGGTTGCCATATTCTTTGCGCTGAGTGCTGAGTGCTGTTCTGGTAGTGCCAGCAAAGTTTTGGTTTTAGTATCGTGTTATTGATTTTTTATCTACTCGGCGTTTTCTTTATATCTGTTTAATAAGAGGATATACCGATTAAAAGGACACTTCTTCTGTTTCAATATATATCAAGCTGACGTGCCTATCGAATACCCCTTCAAATCCATCCCAATGTACCCACGGTTTGAATGCTAGATGATTTTTCCCTTGATCTCAAAGCCCTTAAGACCCGCTTTGGACCAACGGGAGCGACCTAACGGTAGAGTCCCAGTAATCGCTAGATCCAAATCTACTCACTTATTGAATTAAAATCTCCAGAATGAGCGCGGTCCAAATTCCTGACTGATCACAGGGGTATCAGCCCTTCTGCAATCATCTTACTCGCACCCGAATCGGCTAATGGTATTTAGCGCAGGAGATGAAGTCCACCTAAACAAAAGTAATCGTAGATAACAATGACTTGCCGATATTCCAAATATTTTGAAAAACTGGGACGCCCGTTAAGTTAAGCAAAACGAGCCCTAATAGTGCGTAGGAGCCGTATCGGTGGTTGTAATAGTAATAACGTTGCGCCATTTTTCGAGGTAGAAAATAGGGCAGAATGTAATGCCCATCGAGTGGCCCTATCGGGATTAAGTTGAATAGCATGAGTAGTAAATTAATGAGCGCTAGATAGGTGAAAAAAGTATACGCCGCTTGTCCCTCAAATAGCACCCAGTCAGCTTGAATTCCAATCTGGTAGAGATTGATCGCGAAGATAGCCAACAACAGATTCATTGCGGGGCCTGCTGCTGCAACGAATAAAGTGCCCCAGAAAGACTTGTAGTTTGCCGGGTTGGTAGGCACGGGCTTGGCGTAACCAAATCCAATGAGGATGACCATCAATAGTCCCATAGGATCAATATGTGCAATAGGGTTTAACGTTAGGCGGCCTGCTTTCTCTGCCGTATCGTCGCCAAACCACTTCGCGACGATACCATGCCCGTATTCATGGAAGGTGAGTGATATAGTCAAAACGATGATGATCGATATGAAAAGCAAATATTGCTGATCAGCTATAAGTTGAAGCATTTCAAAACCTGTAGTTGGAAGTGAACGACCTTAATGTGGATGACGTCTAGACTGGCTTAAGGCGTATGAGTTGCTAGCATACTGTTAAATTACAGGCCTGCCTATCAAAACCACATGGCCAAAAATTGGCAGTATATGCTCGATAAAAGATACTGTGACAGAATGATAAGTTAAGCCGGGTTAGCACACAGGTGGCATCTCGATTTTCTGGGTCTAATCTATTTGAGGAAGAGCGGTGCATCAGTCGTTGAAATGAAGATAAATGGATATAATCTAGACGCTAGTCTGAATGCTCATTGGCAATGGCCGTTTCCGATAGTATGGCATATGAGATAGAACTTTATGATGGTGCCAAATAATTTCACCATCTATATTACTTCTGAGTATTGAACCGATAGTAGTCCGGCTCATCAGATCGATACAACAATCTATTAGCCTCCAGTGTTAAAATATATCGCTGGATAGCAAGTATACGTCGCATCCAAATGAGATGATTTTTTACGCACTAGATCATGTTTGCCAGTGTAACTGGCGAGTCTATACGATGGTCTCCTGCCTCCAAACAGAGTGAAATTTTTAATATGCGGGACAAAGACTGGTTGATTCGTTGGCAGAAAAACCAAATTGGTTTTCATGATATTGAGATTAACGACCACTTAAAACGGTATATATCGGATAGTGACTTAAAGCCTGGAGATACCATATTTTTGCCGCTATGTGGCAAATCTGCTGATATTACTTGGCTGGCAGAGCAAGGCTTTAAGGTGATTGGGGTTGAGTTGTCGGCGATTGCTATTGAGTCTTATTTTTCTGAGCGTGAGTTAAACTATGAGCAGTTTGAGTCAGGCCCGTTCATTGCCCGCGTGAATGGCAATATCCGTCTATTGGAGGGAAGCTTCTTTGATTTACAGCGCGAAGATTTAGACGACTGCCGTTTGGTTTATGACCGAGCGTCGTTAATCGCACTCGACGAACCAACCCGAGCCAGATATATCGAATGGATGCAGTCGATAATGGGTGATAAGGCCGATATGCTTCTTATCACCTTGCATTATAATCAATCAGAAATGAGCGGGCCTCCTTTTGCGGTTTCGACCGATGAAGTGATGCGACATTATGGGCAGGCGTTCCAAGTCGATACTATGCTGCAAGCAGAGATTGTGGATGAGGCTCCGCGCTGGCGTGCTAAAGGGTTATCTTCGCTAGTCGAGAGCGTTTACCAAATAGGGAAAAAGTAATGAGTATGAAGTTTCAAGGCAAGCTACATAAAATGCACGCTCAGGTTGGACCTCCGGTCAGTTATCAGCTTGAGCTATCGGATCAAACCCTTGTGCTGAATGACTGGCTAGGGAAGACAGTTCGGATCGAGTTTCTACAGGATATCGAGTGCGTTCACTGTGGCCGAAAAATTAAAAAGAGTTTCAATCAGGGGTTTTGTTACCCCTGTGTCAGAAGTTTAGCGCAATGTGATATTTGTATTATGTCACCTGAAAAATGCCACTATCATCTAGGCACTTGTCGCGAACCAGAGTGGGGCGTTCAATTTTGCATGAAACCGCATATTGTTTATCTGTCTAATACATCTGGCGTCAAAGTAGGTATCACTCGCGAAACACAGATTCCGACGCGCTTTATCGATCAGGGTGCGAGGCAGGCGATGCCGATTTTGAGAGTGTCAAAACGCTATCATGCGGGTTTGGTTGAAACGGCCTTCAAACAGTTCCTCAACGATAAAACCAATTGGCGTACCATGCTCAAGAATGAGTTTGAGCCAGTTGACCTATTTGAGGTATTCAACCGGTATTGGCCTGATGTCGAGGCTGGGCTGGATGATGAAATTAAGTCCGACGTGGAAGTGATAGCGGGGCCAGATGCAATGCAGCAATTCGAGTTTCCGTCAAATGCTTACCCGACAAAGATTAGCAGCTTTAACCTCGATAAAAACCCACTAGTGGAAGGTCGGCTGGATGCGATAAAAGGTCAGTACTTGATCATGGATACAGGCGTGATTAATATGCGCAAATATGCAGGCTATCTGGTTAGTTTAGAGGCTGAATAGCCTCACCCTGTATCTTACAAGGTCTGAACAGCCTGCTTGAACAGCTTAAGGGCGCCTCTAACAATAGTGATTTTTTTGTGATCTGTTTTTGCAGGGGCATAAAATCGGTGACGCCACAATCGCGGAAAAAGCGCATTTTTAGAGATGCCCTTAAATGGCGTTCAGTGTCTGGGCTACTAACCCAGGGCCTCGATAAATAAGCCCTGAATACAGTTGAATTAGCTTCGCTCCCCGTTCGAAGCGCTCTTTTGCTTCGGCTGCTGAACTAATACCGCCAACCGAAATGATGGGTATTTCATCCTGAAGAACTCGGTGGAATTGACTGAGCACATGGCGTGATTTTTCGGTCAGCGCATCGCCACTTAAGCCTCCGGCTTGTTCAGCTAATGGGTGGCCTGATACTTGGCTACGGTCAAGCGTTGTGTTGTTAGCGATAAGGCAATCGATGTTATGTTTATGCAACAAGTCTGCAATGCCAGGGATAGCTTTATCGTCAAGATCGGGCGCTACTTTTAGCGCTATTGGGCGATTAACTTGGTGTAAATCCTGTAATTCCAGTCGGGTTTGGCTAATGCCATAAAGCAACGAGTCAAGCGCCTCTTCAGTTTGCAGGCTGCGTAATCCTGGTGTGTTGGGTGACGATATATTCACCGTGATGTAATCAGCCTGTAGGTACACTTTCTGCATTGCTAGACGATAGTCATCGAGCGCATTTTCGACTGCGGTGCTCAAATTCTTACCAATATTGATGCCTAACACATAAGGTCTGGGTTGCGGTGGCACCTGCTTAACCAAATGGTCTACACCTTTGTTGTTAAAGCCCATGCGGTTGATGATGCTGCGGTGGCGCGGCAGTCTGAATAGGCGCGGCTTGAGATTTCCGTCCTGTGGCCTTGGTGTTACCGTCCCGACTTCTATAAAGCCAAACCCTAGTTTGCTTAAACCCGGCAGGTAATCTGCATTTTTATCTAGTCCAGCGGCTAGTCCGACTGGATTAGGGAACTCTAGCCCCATTACAGTGACTGGTTTTCGAACCTGAGTTTGTGGTATTAACGCACGAAATTGATTCAGCATCTCCAGGCTGATGTCATGGGCTAGCTCTGCGTCGACAGCAAATAGAATAGGCTTAAGTAGCGAGTAAATCATTGGATGTTACGAACCTTGGTCGACGATAGACAAGAGGTCAGGATAGTGACCCAGATCGGCCATGGTATCAATATCCCTTACCATTTCAAGCAGGTGAACTTGATAATTGAGCAACCTGGCATTGTTGATAGTTTGCTCTAAAACACGGCTGCTGCTCCATTCGACATGGTTAAACAGCAGCGGGTCGATGACTCTACAGCCGATCAATGCGAAGCCGCCATCGAAGGTGGGTAGTAGCACAATGTCATTTGTATCTAGGGCAGCGATGGTTTGATCAAAATGTGATTGCTTTAAATCAAGGCAATCAGAACCGATTAAGATGACCTTGTTGTTTGGCTTGTCTGATAGCGCTGTTTCAAGTGCAAACAGCATTCGATCACCCAAGCCAATACCCTGCTGTAAACGATAAGGCTCTTGTTGAAAGATGCCGTCTTGCGTGTCTTCGCTTAACCAAATTTGATAATCACAATGAGACCCTCTTAAGAGATTAAGCGCGTAGCCTAGGCAGTGTCGAAAAACGCGGGTTGCATTGTCGCCACCAATATCAGGGATGAGACGTGTTTTGACGCTGCCCTCAACCGGCGGTTTGGCAAAAATCTGAATAACAGGCTTTGGCATATCGATAGCTGGGTAATAAATTTGATGTAATCGAGTGGGGTCGACTCCTAGCCAATAAGCCAATCTCAAACGCCACATCAGGACGATTGTTTTTGTAATGCCGTTTTTCTCCCACCGCCGACTAGAGGTAACCACTGAGTCGGTGGCAATGCTGGGTTTGTGTGTCTTCCGAGCTTTTTTACAGATTGCGATATCTTCCATGATTGGAATGGAAGAGAAGCCTTCAAGTGACGTGAAAAGGGTTCGTTTAAAAAACAAAGCTTGGTCACCAGTCCCAACCGAGCTTAATCGAGAGCGAAGGTTAATTGCTTTTTCAATAACGCGGAAAAACCAATGTTGACCACTGAGTTGCACTGGGAAAAAGCCCCATTGTCGATTATCAGATAGCTGGCTAGTCCAATCTGGCGGCAAGACGGTATCGGCATGTAAGAACAGCAACCAGTCACCCACCGCAAGTTTGCTTGCTGCATTCATTTGATACGATCGGCCTGGCTTACTAGTAGTGATCTGGCAGGGAAATTGACGGGCTATCTGAACGGAGTAATCGGTGCTGCCGCCATCGCAAATTATAACCTCAACCGAAGCCAAGCCCGCAAAGCTGGCATACAGACGATGCAGGTTTTTTTTCAAATGACGGGATTCATTGTATACAGGGATGATGACGCTAATCGAAATCTCTGGATGCTTAACCCCATTAACCATTTAAGAATTAGCCCTTAACCACTAGGCATTAACCTAGCGCACCGCCACAACTACTGCCCTGACCGGCTGTGCAGCCATAACAATGGTCAGCGACGCTAACCGGAATGCTTAATAGGTCATCTATTAAAACATCCCGAATATGCAAAGGATCTTGATTGTATGGGCTGGTGATATTCATATTCAGCATTTGGTTGAAATCGCAGTCATAAACAAAGCCTTGCCAATCCACACTAAGCTGATTTTTACA
Organism: Polaribacter sp.; assembly: GCA_047615545.1. Lineage (GTDB taxonomy): Bacteria > Pseudomonadota > Gammaproteobacteria. The sequence continues at coordinate 24,581 of JBLHID010000005.1, read as the reverse complement.
CATAAGCCCATCCAGATTTTCGGGGCTATAAGCATCCTTCAACAGGGTCATATAGTTATTAAACTCGCCCTTTGATATCAAGGTGCTGCCAAAGCGGGCAATGGGCATGTTGGTAATAGTAAATAACTGGTCGAATTGGATATCGAATTCTGCCTGAAGAAACTGTTTATAGTCCGCGCGCAATTCTTCTTGTGACGGCGGTAAAAACGGGCCGGTTGGGTTGTAAACTAAAGTGATTGTGAGCGGGCTATCGGGCTGACTGTAACCGAGACCATTTAATATTTGTAAGGCATCGATGCTCTTTTGATAAACGCCCTTTCCACGCTGGCCATCGACATTCTCCTCAATATAACAAGGCAAAGAAGCAACGATTTGGACCTCGTTGTCGGCCAGAAACTGAGCCATGTCTTCATAGCCTGGCTCGAGCAAAATAGTCAGGTTACATCGGTCTATCACTTTAACCCCAAGTGCCCGAGCTTTGAGTACCAAGTGCTTGAATAAGGGGTTCATTTCAGGCGCACCACCCGTTAAATCAAGTGTATGAACAGAAGGTTGTTTGAGTATGCGGAGCAAATCGTCAATATTGTCTTCCGTCATTAACTCTTTGCGGGTAGGCCCCGCTGCCACATGGCAATGTAAACAAGATTGATTACAGAGATATCCCAAATTCACTTGCAACACTTCGATAGCTCGACGCGAAACAGAGGGGAAATCAGTGTTTTTCAATAAAGGCCAAGTATCTTTCATATGCTTTGTCGAGTTGAGGATTTAAGGTGCGGTAGACCTATAATATCACACGGAGTTCCTGACGTGCCTTGCGAGACATAATATTACAGGCTTGAGCGCTGAGCGGCCACAAGTAGGCGCGATGCTGGTAGCCACAAAATATCTGCGCTGGCAATTATGCTAGATGGTAAAGTATGCGCAAACTATGGTGCTGTCCTGCCAACCTCTATTTCACAGGTAACCTTCGATGCTCAACTGGAATCAAATTGAAACCGTACTGTTAGATATGGACGGTACTTTACTTGATTTACATTTCGATACTTATTTTTGGAAAGAGTACCTTCCTGCGCGTTTTGCTGAAATTAAATCGATCGACCCTAAACTCGCCATGCATCAAATACAGGAGCAAACCAGTTCAATACAAGGCACCCTAAATTGGTATTCAACTGATTATTGGAGTCAGCTACTGGATGTGGATGTCGTCCAGCTCAAGCACGAAGTTAGCCATAAAGTCGCACTGCGGCCTTATTGCGTTGACTTCCTTGAGGCGTTACGTGATGCCGGGAAAGATGTCGTGATGGTCACCAATGCGCATCAAGATAGCCTGAGTTTGAAAATGGAAATAACAGGTATTGCAGATCGGTTTGACCGCCTAATTACAGTGCATGAGTTCTCCTTGCCCAAGGAAGACCCCGATTGCTGGCATGAAGTATACAAACGTCATCCGTTTGATAGCGCTAAGACGCTACTCATTGATGATAATTTAAAGGCCCTGAAATCAGCGTTAGATTTTGGCATCGCAAAGGTATTGGCGGTCCATAAGCCAGACTCGAAGGCACCCGCTATGGATGTACAAGGGTATCCGGCGATTCATTCATTTCAAGACATCATGCCAATTGTGTAATGACGGAGAATGGCAGGGGTAGCAGCATGGTGTTCAACGAAAAGGCAGGTGAAAAGAAGCTGAATGGAGGCTGTTTGTGCGGACAGGTTCGGTACAGACTCAATGGCAACTGCCGTAATATCATTAATTGCCACTGCGAGAATTGCAGACGGACTCACGGCCATGTGGCGGCCTATACTTCAGTCGACAAAAGCGATCTGGTTTTACTCTCCCAGCAGAGTCTAAAGTGGTATCACGATAAATCTCCCGACACCTATCGAGGGTTTTGTGGTGATTGTGGTGCTAGTTTATTTTGGGATTCTGCCGGTTTAAATAACTTGTCTTCAAGCAATCAAATGAGCGTGGCGGCGGGCACCTTGGATAGTGGGCATGGTTTAAAAACAATCGGACATATCTATGTTTCAGAGGCTGGTGAATACTATCAAATTGAAGATGATTTGCCGCAATTTGAAACCTCAAGTAACGGTAAGTTTGATGCCGAATAAGCAAATGTAATGTGACTTGGCCGCACTTGAGACTTAACCAGTTTGGCTGAACGGGACAAAAAGTTTTAAAATGAGACTTATCGGCATTGCGATGTTTGATGCTAAAATGCACTCGATGCACTCGATGCCCGAAGTGGTTCCTCTTGGGCATTACGAATGAGCATTAGGACCTGGTCCAACCGAATTAACTTAAAAGCGCAGCCTAATATAAAATTTAATGCTATTACCAGACAAGAAAAATGATCCTCTCAATCGTTCTGTTGCTCATGTACTGGAGCTGATCGGCGAAGGTTGGTCGATGCTAATTATTCGAGAAGCTTATCTGGGTACTCGACGGTTCGAAGCGCTTCAAAACCAATTAGGTATTGCGCGCAATATCCTAACCGCTAGGCTAAAAAAGCTCTGTCAAAACGAAATTCTTGAGCGTGTTCCAATAAAACCTGGTGCCAAGCGGCACGAATACGTACTTACTAATAAGGGCAAAGAGTTAATGCCTTTATTAGTGGCGCTAACACAGTGGGGCGATAAATGGGTTTTCGGTGAAAACTCCGAGCCAGTGACCTTTTTAGATAAAGAACATCGTGAGCCAATCGATCAGATAAAGGTCTTCTCAGCGCGCGGGTTGTCTCTCAGGCCACGGGATATAGTGATTGTCGCAGGACCTGGCGCTAGCCAAGAGGCAAAGAAACGTATCGACGAATTAAACTTGGAGTCAGAAGCTGATGAGTGATAAGACGATGGCATGTCCAATAGGTACGCCGGGTTGTGAATGTTTTGACGAAATAGCCCGCTTGCGACAGGAAATTGTAGAGCTGACGAAACTGGTCGCCACCGATTCCCTCACTGGACTTTACAATTTAAGACATTTTAAAAATCTACTTCAGATTGAAATGGACCGGTCCAAACGCAGCGGCATTCCGACCACTTTAGTAATGGTGGAAATCGATTATTTAAAGGATATCATCGATGTCCATGGGCGCGAAGTTGGCGATGCCGTGCTACAACACATTGCTACTATTCTTAAGGATGAAGTGAGGAGTACCGACATGGTATGTCGATATAGCGGAGAAGAGTTCGGTATGATTTTCGCCGAAACACATCTCAGGCTAGCGGTTAAAGTGGCTGATCGTATTCGTGAGTCCATTGCGATGACGCCAGTCCATTGCAATGGAGAAGATATTTCGGTGACAGTCAGCATGGGTGCCAGCGTCTATCTGAAAACCAGCATTCTGGATGTGGTTGATTTTGTTGATTCAGTCGATAAATACTTACATGAAGCCAAGCAGTCTGGTCGCAACTGTATTTGTCATATCGACTATGCTGACTTACGAAAGGTCAGCGAAGTGGGTGTTGATGAGCGTACCGTGCTATTCAATAATGAATAAGCTGGTCATACTGCAATAGCTATCAGCTTATTCATTCGACTTACTTAACTAGGCACCTCTCAATATCGTGTGTTTTTAGAGATGCCCATGTTTGTTCAGTTGAGTTCTATGACGATTGATTGCTGTAGCGATCAATACTCTTCATAATTTCCTTTTTGGCTTCTTCTTTATCAACCCAACCGTCGATCTTCACCCATTTACCAGTTTCTAGATCTTTATAATGCTCAAAAAAGTGAGAAATCGCATCGAGTAATGGCTTTGGCACATCACGAATGTTGTTATAGGCAGCGTACATGTTGCTGAGCTTGTCGATCGGCACGGCCAGAATCTTGGCGTCTTCACCAGCTTCATCTGTCATCTGCAGCATGCCAAGTGGACGTACTCTAACAACAGAGCCCGTTATAACTGGAACAGGCGTTAAAACCAAAACATCGGCAGGGTCGCCGTCATCCGATAGGGTTTGTGGAATATAGCCGTAGTTGCAAGGGTAATGCATGGCTGTACCCATAAAGCGGTCAACGAACATAGCGCCTGTATCCTTATCTACCTCGTACTTGACCGGGTCAGAATGAGCGGGAATCTCAATAATAACATTGACGTCATGGGGGGCGTTCTTGCCGTAGCCGACTCGATCTAGAATCATAATTGTCTCGGAACAGGGAAAAAGGGGGGCGGATTATAACGGATTATTCGGAATTGAGAACATGTTGACCTGCAATTTTTCTACTGAAATCAGGAATAACGCGTAATAGCCATTGATGTGAAAAGATAGTGGCGATTGTTAGCGCTAAAAATAAAGGGGATTTATTTTTTATATAAGAATATTTAATGATGAGAATAGTGTTACGACTCAACAATCTGAGGTAGTCTGGGAAAAAAATAGGGGGTAATACTATGAAAATTTGTGTTCCGAAAGAAATTCATGTCAGCGAGAAACGTGTCGCGACGACGCCCGACGTCACCGAAAAATTGATCAAGCTTGGTTTTGATGTCATTGTCGAAACGGGCGCCGGAGTAGGGGCAAATTTTTCCGATGAGGCTTATAGGCAAGCAGGTGCTGAAATTGCAGGTACGGCGAAGTCAGCTTGGCAATCGGCTGATTTAGTCATTAAAGTCCGTCCACCAGAGCAGAATCTCGCATTAGGTCAACATGAAATTGACCTCATGCCAGAAGGGTGTCGCCTCATCAGTTTTTTGTGGCCAGGACAAAATGAAAAGCTCTTAAAACAACTCGCAAAACGCAACATCACTGCTTTGTCGATGGACAGCATTCCACGCATTTCTCGAGCACAAAAGCTAGACGCCTTAAGCTCGATGGCAAATATCGCAGGTTACCGAGCAGTGATCGAGGCAGCTGCATTGTTTGGACGTTTTTTTGCTGGGCAGATTACAGCGGCGGGTAAGGTTGCGCCAGCAAAGGTGATGGTGATCGGTGCTGGTGTTGCAGGTTTGTCTGCCATTGCCACCGCAAAGTCATTAGGTGCGATTGTTCGCGCATTTGATACTCGCCCTGAAGTGAAGGAACAAATTCAGAGCATGGATGCAGAATTCCTCGAACTTGAATTTGAAGAGGATGGTAGTGGTGAAGGCGGTTACGCCAAGGTTATGAGTAAAGAATTCATCGATGCCGAAATGGCCTTGTTTGCTGAACAGGCGAAAGAGGTTGATGTCATCATTACCACAGCGCTCATTCCGGGCAAACCGGCCCCAAAATTAATTACTAGTGCAATGATCGAAAGTATGCGAGATGGTGGCGTGGTGGTTGATCTTGCGGCTGAACAGGGCGGTAACTGTGAGTTGACAGTGCCGGGTAAGGTTGTCAAACGAAAGGGTGTGAACATAGTCGGCTACACTGACTTGCCCAGTCGTCTGGCGGCACAGTCTAGTCAGTTGTACGCTACTAATATTTACAACTTGCTGGACGAGATGAGCCCGCAAAAGGATGGCTCTATTGTGGTTGATATGGAGGATGTTGTTGTGCGCGGAGCAACCGTGGTGAATAGCGGTGAAATCACCTGGCCACCGCCGCCTGTTGCTGTTTCGGCTGCTAGAAAGCCTTCATTTGGCGGTCAGACTGTTGTGGTTGAAGCAGAGCCAGCCGTGCCAGTAGCTCCGGCTTCAAGAGTCACTAGTGTTGTAAAAAGCAGCTTATTGCCGATGCTCATAGGCGGGCTTGCTTTATTTGGATTGGGTCTTGTTGCGCCACCATCATTCATGGCGCATTTCACTGTTTTTGTCCTCTCTTGTTTCATCGGCTACATGGTCATCTGGAACGTGGCTCCTGCGTTGCACACGCCATTGATGAGCCTCACCAATGCGATTAGTAGCATCATTGTGCTCGGCGCGTTAACTCAAATTTCGTCGGATAACACCACTATTATGATTTTGTCGGTGATTGCATTATTGATTACCAGTATCAATATCGTCGGTGGATTTTCAGTCTCGCAGCGTATGCTGCAAATGTTCAAAGGGTAGGGCGCGTTATGACTTCAAGTTTAATAACAGTATCTTACCTGGCCGCAGCGATCTTGTTCATTTTGGCATTGGGGGGATTAAAAAATAACCAGTCTGCCAGACGCGGAAACCTGTATGGCATGATCGGTATGACGATAGCTGTGTTGGTGACTATCACTGCATTTGTCACTCAAAACCATAATATTTTGATCGTGGTGATGGTGATTGGCGGCGTCTCAGGATTCGCAATATCACGCCGGGTCAAGATGACCCAAATGCCCGAACTGGTGGCGATATTACATAGTCTGGTCGGTTTAGCCGCTGTATTGATAGGCTTTGCAAATTTTCTCGATACCAGTGTCCATTTGATGGGAGTCGAAAAGACCATCCATGAAATCGAAATCTTTCTCAGTATTTGTATTGGTGCGCTGACGTTTACTGGTTCAGTCATTGCCTATGGCAAGCTCAGTGGCATGCTTGGCGGGCGTCCACTCATGTTGCCTGCTCGACACTGGCTCAATCTTGGTATGTTTATTGGCGTGATCGTGGTTGGTGTTCTGTTTGTTGGCTCAGAAAGTCATGCCGAGGCATTCATCTTGCTGATGGTGATGACAATCATTGCATCGATATTTGGTATGCACATGGTGGCGGCCATTGGTGGCGCTGATATGCCGGTTGTTATCTCTATGTTGAATAGCTATTCAGGTTGGGCAGCGGCAGCGACTGGTTTCATGTTGGCGAATGACTTGTTGATAGTCACAGGTGCATTAGTCGGTAGTAGTGGTGCAATTTTGAGCTACATTATGTGCCGTGCAATGAACCGCAATTTCGTGAGCGTTATCGCGGGTGGTTTTGGTTCTTCGAGCGGCTCAAAAAACACGGCGTCAACTGATGTTCAGGGTGACGTCACAGAGATCAATATTGCCGAAACAGCCCAGCTGTTGAATGCGGCAAAGCAGGTTATGTTTATCCCAGGCTATGGAATGGCGATGGCGCAGGCGCAGCACGCGGTTTCCGAAATATCGAAAATTCTATTGGGTAAAGGCGTAAATGTGCGTTTTGGTATTCATCCTGTTGCGGGACGTATGCCTGGGCATATGAATGTCTTACTGGCCGAGGCTAAAGTATCTTATGACATCGTATTCGAAATGGACGAAATCAATAAAGATTTCCCTGATGTCGATGTATCTGTCGTGATTGGTGCTAACGATACAGTGAATCCATCAGCACAAGAGGATGACGACAGCCCTATTGCAGGCATGCCAGTGCTTGAGGTCTGGAAAAGTAAAACCACCATAGTTTTGAAGCGTGGAATGGCGGCAGGTTATGCTGGTGTCGATAATCCATTGTTCGTTAAGGATAACTCTCGGATGCTATTTGGCGACGCCAAGGATAGCCTCGATTTACTAATCAAGGCGTTGAGATAGGTGGAGATCAAGGTCTAAATGTACCAAGGCGAAAAACTTAATAGCATTACCCACTTAATAGGCACCGCATTGTCACTGGTTGGCATGGGTGCATTACTGACAGTGGGTGTTCAGTCAAACGACCCCTGGATTCTCGGTAGCTTTGCGGTATTTGGCTTCAGTCTGGTGTTGCTCTATTCAATGTCGACCTTGTATCACAGCTTTGAGCCAAAGGCGCTTAAACAGCTATTTAAATTATTTGATCATGTGTCCATCTACTTGCTGATCGCTGGAACCTATACACCTTATATGCTGGTCGGTCTAAGAGATGGTAACGGCTGGATGATATTGGGCGTCATCTGGGTGCTAGCAATCGTCGGTATCGTGAGTGAAATATATCTGTCTGGTCGTTTAGTCAAGGTTGGCCAAATGGTCATTTATTTTGCCATGGGATGGGCCTGCGTTTACGACTACTCCGGTTTGGAAGCGGCGATGCCCGCAGCTGGTGTAGAGTGGCTTAAATACGGTGGAATTGCCTATAGCTTGGGCGTGGTGTTTTACATTCTTGATAAAGCTAAAAAGTTACCTCATGCTCACGGCATCTGGCATTTTTTTGTGATGGCGGGTAGCGTCTGCCATTTTGTCTCCATTATTGGTTACCTGCGATAAGACTCCCAGCCTGAATCATTCAATTAGTCTCAAAATGATATGTAAATGATAGGGAACATATTTTATGACGCCCTGTCACACCTTACTTACTAGCACAGTGTATTCATCAGGAAATGTCAATGAGGCTCGTTCAAATCAAGCGTTGGTGCTTGGCTTTCGTACTATGCATCCCTACTTTAGTAATAGCGTCAGAGCCTGAAGTTTATACCCGGTTCTTCAGCAATCTTGCACTTGAAGGTTACGACACTGTCGCTTACTTCGACCAAAATAAGCCTGTGAAAGGTCAATCTAAGTATAGCCATCAGTATAAAGGCGCTGAATGGCAGTTCAGCACGCAGGGAAATCTTGACAAGTTTGTTGCAATGCCCCGAGAATACGCGCCGCAGTATGGTGGCTATTGTTCCTGGGCGATTGCTAACGGATATACTGCAAAAGGCGATCCGCAGTATTGGAGTATCGAGAATGGCAAGTTGTATCTCAATTATGACGCCGACATCCAAAAAAAATGGCTCGCAGATAAATCGGGATTTATTAAAAAGGGCGATGTTACGTGGCCCGGTGTACTGAATTAAGCTTCTTCAGTTAAGTAAGACAATATTTGTTCATACCGCGATTCCAAAATCCCAATGATTAATGACGATCGACCAAGATGCATATAAGACTACTGTTAATTTTTTCGTATATTTATTACTGTGTCAGAATAAAGACGAATCCTGCCCGCTATTTTCAGCTGAACGCGCCGTTCTTTAATCGAAGTAAAGGTATATTTTCTAAACTTGATATCGATCGCCTAATACCTCTGCGTTGGCGTCTGCGCCAAAGCGCTGATAATGGTTTGGTCAAAGATTTCCAATACCCCGTATTCGTAAAGCCGGAATGGGGTCAAAATGCCTACGGCATTCGTCGTGCAGATTCGGAGCAAGAGCTCAATAATATTCGTCGTCAAACAGTCGACAGTAAAATGCCGCGCATCATTCAAGAAGGCGCGACAGAGTCTCGGGAGTTTGAAGTGTTCTTCATATTGTCCGCCCTCGATGAAACAAAGGCTGCCGTGCTAACTGTGAACGAAGCGCTAAATGTCAAAAAAACCGTCTTTCCAATCAATAGTATTAATAATTCAAATACGTTTTATCGCGAATTAACCGCCTCCCTTAACGAAGAGCAGCTGCGTGCTATTTGGACACATATGCGCGCATTCGGCCGTTTCGGAATCTCACGGGTGGGCCTTCGAGCCGATAGTATTGATGCATTAGTCAACGGTGATTTCCATGTCATCGAAATTAATCTTTTTGTACCAATGCCAATCAATCTTTTAGATCCTGCTAAAACACTCAAACAACGAGTTTCGATAATACTCGATACGACCTGGCATTTGGCGCAAATCACCAAACACATTCCCAAAGACCAAGTGCCGCAATCAATATTCTTCAAGAAATGGTGGGTCGCACGAAAAGTTAAAATGTTGCCACAAACCCCATAAGTCATCACCTGTATGCGATCTGCTATAAGCTATGCCGTATAACATTCAGGCCTCGCCAGTAACTAAGATTAAGCTGGTGCAATACTCACTCTCAGACTGATAAAATCAAATTATGAAATGGCTCAAAGCTAAAATCTACCACTGGATCAGTCAACGCTATATGCATGGCTGCAGTAGTTATAATGACCTCGAAGTTCGACGCAGTTGTCGCACTAAAGAACAGGGTCGGGACAAATTTGCAGAGGGTGGTTTACCGCATGCACGAGGACTGATATTTTTTAGCCCGTTCAAAGCTATTAAATTCGCAAAGCAATATGGTTTCCCACTGGTTATCAAGCCAAACGTGAGCGGATATTCACGTGGCAGCTATTTCCCAATTGAGAATTTTAAGCAGTTATGGAAGGCCATTTTTTTGGCCAAAATTTGGTGGCCGACTACGGTAGTCGAGCAGTACTTGGCTGGCGAGAATTATCGGGTAGTGGTGATAGATGGCAAGATCATGTCCGTTATTCAACGCTACCCCCCATTTGTGTTTGGCAATGGCAAAGATTCGATCTCAGTCCTGATAGACACCGAAAACGCCGTGCGTGAAGAGATGAACCTATATGGCGGCATGTTCCCAATCCAAAAAAACAAACAGACCGAAGACCACCTTAGTATGCAGGGGCTTGACCTCGATTCAGTGCCATCAAAGAATGATCATATCGAGCTGTACTTCCGTGTCGCCCTAGCTCCTGGCGGAATCGTACGAACCATCGATAAAACCACCATTCACCCCGATAACCTGCAACTGTTCCTAGACACACTAAAGCTATTTAAGGCCAATATACTGGGCGTTGATATCATCTTTGGAAATGGCATCGAGCATAGTCATAAAGATCAAAAATGCATCCTGCTAGAAGTCAATTCTAGGCCATACCTCAAAATGCACGACTATCCGCGCTATGGTGAAAAAGAAGACCTATCATCCTACTTCGCCGACCTCGATAAGCTCGATATCAGTCAGGCAGATACCTTTTAGCGTGTGATTTTGATGCGCCTTAGTCCCACCCCCACGCGCCTGTTCTATCAATTTTCAGGCGTTCACTCCCTTCTTATCGGATTACTACCATTTTATTTGCCGGCGTTAATGTGGCAGAACGGATTAACGCTGTCTGATATTTGCTGGTTTGTTGCACTCAATGGTAGCGGATACCTACTCACACTTTATGTTTGGGATCGCATCAGGCAACGCTTGGGCTGGCGTAAGGTAATCGCAGTATCATTTGTCCTCGAATTGGCTGTCGTCGGTTCGATTGTGGTCGATACTTCACTCTCGGCTATTCACCTAATTGCCCTGTTAAACGGTGCTTACGGCTGTTTTTTCTGGATGTCGCAACGGTTGCTTTTTGTACAGTGTACCGGCAGTCATAACACAGGCAAAAAATTTGGTAACTTCCAAATAGTGGTCATGATATTGCTTAAAGTTGGTATTCTGGCAGGTGGCTACCTTTGGCAAATGTGGGGCGCTGCTAGTGTATTTTGGGTGACATTAGGTCTTGTTGTTCCTGCCGTTGTCTATCATCTTTGTATCCACTTGCCGACTGACTTGAATGCGTCTATAGAGCCGCCGCTGGCGTTAAAATCGTTGTCGACCTATCGCGACAAAAACCGATCTCGCCTAGTGTTTTTTGGAGATGGATTATTTCTGTTTGCGGAAAGCTACTTTTGGGTAATCACACTTTATTTTATATCTGGTCAAGACTTGTCAAAACTTGGTGTGCTGGTAGTTTCCTTGTCGATCTTGCTAGCCATTTTATTCTATATAATCAAAAATACGCTCGACCACATCAACCCGCAGCGAGTGTATGTGTTGGCTGTATTTGGCTACTGCCTGTCATGGTTGTTACGCGGCCTAGTGGATACTGATGGTGATCTCTGGATATATCCGATGATTGTCGTCATCGGCTTTTTCACAGCGTTCTTTCGTCTAGCGTTTAATAAGCGATTCTTTGATTTGTCGAAGCAAAAAAAGACGCACGATTATATCGTCATGAAAAGTTACTACTCGCAGCTCGGCGTCTGCGTTTTTTACAGCTTGATGGCAATGGGTATGATAATTCTGACAGGCTCATTTTCTCACCTAGTACCTGACACCTTGAAAGACCCAGTAGTTATCTTGCAATGGTGCTACTGGGGGCTAACGCCCGCCGCGCTAGTCTATTTGTTATATCGCACGACGGGCGCTGAGGATATTTCGGGCGACAGTTGCCAAGCAGCGGCTATATCGGCTGAGACTGAGCGCGAAAAGACAGCCAGTTAATAATAAATAGTATTAGTCCAAGCACTAAAATTGAAAGGGCGGCATAAAATAACGATCCTCCATCACTCACACCGTTATGTAATACTTCGACCCCAAGCGGGCTAACCAAGTGAAAGAAAACCGCACCAGCCATAATACCTGCAGCCATTAACCCCCCCAAAGCATGAGCCACCACACGATAAGGTCTGTCTGCTATCAGTTTGATTTTGAGCAATACCCAGAACACAACCGGTGACAGTAAAATAACCGAGGTAACCAACTCGGCACTACCAATAACAACGGCACCATACTCAGAAAATGACCCACCAGCCGCATCACCAATGAAGCCTTTTAACCATTCACCAATGGTGCCGAAAATATGTTGAGTATCGGGGTGGCCCGAAAATTTATAAGGTATGGATGAAAGGAAAATTTTTGAAGCCCATAACGCGATAGCCCAGCTGACAACAGCGGTGATTGTTTTTTTCATTGGTTTTCCCTATTAGTTAAAATTGAAAAATTTTGGAATCGGAAGACATTTAAGGTAAGAATTTTTAAAGTAAGCGTAGCGTTAAAAGTATACAGAGGTTTGTAACGCCTCACTAGACCCTACATAGAACATTGCCCTCGACCAATAATTCCTTCTGCCGACGGCTCAGCTGCTTTATTTCGTATTCTCGTTTGCTCGCGCTGCTGCGTGAATGATCCGACTCCTGGTAAATGACTTTGACTGGTGATCGGCCGTTAAAATATTTCGCGCCGAGAACACTTGAACAATGCTCACCGAAACGCCGCTCAACATCAGTAGTGATACCGGTGTAGTAAGAGTTGTCACTCGCTTCAATCATGTAGACGAACCAATTCATTTAAAGATACATCATATGTAGGCTCTGTTTTAAGGGATTCGGAATGATATGGTACAGCGAATAACAACTAAAGGCGGATAAAATCACTTCCGCCAGACCAAGCAGAGACGCCAAACAGGCAAACCATCTGATTTTTTGAATAAATAGCCTGTTTGATTGTCCGTTTGGTCTGTAGAATCAAGGGTATGAAACTAGCAATTATCAGTGGCGGTTCGAAGGGCTTAGGCGAGAAATTGTGCGAGCTGTATCTAGCGCAGAATTATGAAGTAATCGAATTCTCCCGAACTGCACCTCATATCTACTCGGTGGCGCTTGATCTGGCTTCGGCTGATGATGTAAGCCAAATCGTTAGTGAGGCTTTGTCGCCATTAGCCAAACGCGAATGGCAGGAAATAGTAGCAATCAGCAATGCGGGAATATTAACCCCTGTCGGGCCAACTTCGAAAAAAGACATCAATTCAGTCATTGCAAATTTGAACACTAATTTTGTCTCTGGTATTGTTTTTATGACCGAGGTGTTGCGGCATTTCCAGCAACATACTGGAAAGAAAACACTGGCTAGTATCTCGTCTGGTGCAGCGGTCGGTGAACGTGCCGGCTGGTCACTTTATTGTGCTTCTAAAGCAGGCGTGGAGCATTTCATTCGATCTGTTGCCAAGGAGCAGGATGCTGAGTCACGACCGTTTAAAATGATCAATGTGGATCCCGGGCTGATCGATACCGCTATGCAATCAGAAATTCGACAATCTAGCGTTGAGGACTTTCCATCACTTGTGCAATTCAGACAACGTCAAGAAGCAGGTTTGTTAGTCCCGCCAGCCAAAGTGGCTGAGGGAGTAGTCCGCATTATAGAGGCTTCAAATGTGGGTAATGGTGAACGCATTAGAGTCAGCGTTACCTAACCTTTAAATTCCCCGGAAACGGAGGTGTGAGGGGTGGAACTTTATAACTATTTAGATATCAATATTGGACATTTGATTAATTACAAAAGACCTAGTGTCAAAAATCCAGACAGTATGAAATCAATAAAAATAAATCATCGCAGGTACTTTTGATGTTGAATATGGATTTAAACAAAACAGTTGTCAGCAACACAGCCGAGCAAGCATGGGAAGCCAGCCCAAGTGAGGGCGTGTGGCGTAAACCATTGGAACGGCAAGCTGAGGAGCATGGTCATGCTACTAGCATTGTACGTTTCGAACCTGGTTGTTCATTTGCCGAGCATAGCCATCCCCTTGGCGAAGAGGTTTTCGTACTTGATGGTGTATTTTCAGACCAATACGGTGACTATCCCGCCGGTACTTACTTGAGAAACCCACCAGGATCGAAGCACGTGCCGTTTAGTCAGCAAGGCTGTACATTATTCGTAAAGCTGGAGCAGTTTGACCCGGATGATAGCGACGAAGTCCGAGTCGATACCAAAGCATCGCAATGGTTGCCTGGGCAGGGTAAATTACAGGTCATGCCCCTGCACGAATTTGAAAATGAAAGTGTCGCTTTGGTGCGCTGGCCTTCTAATTCAAAATTCGTACCCCATATGCACTTTGGCGGAGAGGAAATTTATGTTCTCTCTGGCACATTTATCGACGAATATGATAGTTATCCGCAAGGTAGCTGGATCCGAAGTCCGCATAAAAGTGAGCATTGTCCCTTCGTCGAAGAAGAGACTGTTATCTGGGTTAAGACGGGTCATTTACCAACCAACTAGTGGCCATCTCTAAAAATGCACTTTTTGCGCGATTGCGGTGTTGCCTCGTGGTACCTACTGTTGGCACCGATTTTATGCTCCTGCACCAACAGTAGCGGCCACGAGGCCAAATTGACATACCGCACATCCATGTACATAAGCGCCGTGCTGGTGCGCCAGTCCGGTCGATCCTCATGTACTATCGTACACTCCGGCTCTGTGCGCGGTGCTTCCTTGGACTTATTGCCATGGATGGCATGTATGCTGTTTTGCAGGAGCAAAAAACAGTCACGAAAAAATTACTATTTTTAGAGACATCCTGGATTTAGGAACTGAGTCCTAAAAACTTTTAAAAGAGAAGAGAGGCTATTTTGTCACAACAGGCAATATTGAAGTTAAAACAATCGATTAGCGAGAAGATAATCGGTCAGACGGCGTTGATTGATCGGCTATTGATTGCCATTCTAGCGGATGGACATTTATTGGTCGAAGGCGCACCAGGCTTAGCCAAGACACGCGCCATTAAGGTCCTCGGTGATTGCATCGAAGGTGACTTTCATCGTATTCAGTTTACCCCGGACTTACTACCTGCTGATTTAACTGGCACCGAAATATATCGGCCTCAGGACGGCAGTTTTAAATTTCAAAAGGGCCCACTATTCCACAACCTAGTGCTGGCGGATGAAATTAATCGCGCTCCGGCTAAAGTACAATCTGCACTGCTAGAAGCGATGGCAGAGCGACAGATAACCGTTGGCTCCGAAACCTATTTGTTGCCCGAGGTGTTCCTGGTGATGGCGACTCAAAACCCTATTGAGCAGGAAGGCACCTACCCACTACCCGAAGCTCAGCTCGATCGTTTTTTAATGCATGTCAGTGTTGGTTTCCCTAATGCAGATGAAGAGAAGCAGATCCTGCAATTGACCCGTGACGAAGCACGAACCAATCGCGATCCTACTGAATCACCAGATCAGTCCAGTAAGCCTCAATCAACCCCGTCATCAATTAGCCAGCAAGAAATACTCGACGCCCGTCAAGAAGTGCTCAATATTTATCTTGATGAAAGCCTCGAAAACTATTTGATAGAGCTAGTGCTAGCGACGCGCAGTGCACAAAGATATGGCGACGACCTAGCTGGCTGGATTGAGTTTGGCGCTAGCCCACGAGCGACAATGGCACTCGATAGATGCGCCAGAGCCTATGCCTGGCTGCATGGTCGTGACTTTGTATCGCCGGAAGATATCCAAACCATTGCGCCCGACGTATTGCGCCATCGTATCATTCTCAGTTTTGAAGCCGAGGCAGAAGGTATAACACCAGATCGTTGTATTGCAGAATTAATAGGGCGCGTTGCGGTTCCTTAGAACTAAATAGCACCCATAGGATTTCATAGTCTGGAATGAAAAGATAATGACGCAAGTATCAGAAGTTGGTGATGATATTGTCCGAATCAGGCAATCGACGCTGATCGGTCTAAGCCGTGACGCCAAAAATATCCCGCTAAATTTAAACTCGGTTAAAGCTCAGATGTCCGGTGGATACGTGTCTTCATTCCGTGGCCGTGGTATGGAGTTTCACGAATCCCGACCTTACCAACCGGGAGACGATATTCGTGCGATCGACTGGCGAGTGACAGCACGAAGCGGGGTTACACATACTAAGGTCTATCGCGAAGAGCGCGAGCGCCCTGTTTTACTTTGGGTCGATCTTAGTCCCACCATGTTTTTTGGAACGCGCCAATGCTTCAAATCGGTTGTAGCTGCCAAGCTTGCCGCGTTGCTGGCGTGGAGTACGGTGCAACATGGCGATCGACTTGGTGGGCTGATTTTTTCTGACCAGCATCATGACGAATTTCGCCCAAAACAGGGCAACGCCGCAGTTTTACATTTCATTAAAAAGCTAGCGTCACATCCGGCCTGGGACGCGCAAAAAAGCGCAGCGGTAATAAGCAATACCAATCCTGAAGCTGGTATTCAGGCATTGAAACGATTACGTCAGGTAGCGAAGCCTGGCAGCCTTATTGTATTGATGAGTGATTTTCGTTTTCTAACGGATAGTTGCAGAACCCACCTCGCGCACCTTGCCCGACATAATGACGTTGTCATGCTATTCACCCATGACCCACTCGAACAGGCGTTGCCACCGTCGGGCTATTATCAACTGACAGACGGCGAATCGAGGTTGGCTGTTGATAGCACTAACACCGCCAGCAGAGAACAATACCAACAGCGATTTACAACTCACCATCAAATACTCGAGCAGTTGTGCAAACAATTGCAGTTATTGCTAATCGACGTCTCAACCACTTCAAATTTGCTCGATGTTTTGAAGGGTGGTCTTGGGCTTCGGTCAAAGCGATGACTATTAACGTGAACCGTCAACATGAATGAGCTTCCACTAAAAGATATTCACTTGCCCGACGGCGTTTCTTGGTGGCCACTAGCGCCAGGTTGGTGGCTGCTGGGCGGTGTGCTTGTTGTTGTCTTATTCTTAATGTTTTTGCTGTTGCCAAAGTTGTGGCGATGGTTGCGGTATAAACCGGTCAGGTCTTTGTCGTTAAAAGAGTTTTATCTCATTCAGCAAGGTCATCAACAGCAAGGTGACCAAAAACAAACCTTGCAGGCGATCACGTCTTTGTTACGACGCACCGTCATGAGCAAAAGTGGGCGCATTGGTCATGCTGGTGTCGTCGGCGATGATTGGATAAGCCAACTCAATCAAATGTCTAATAAAGACTGCTTTACGCAGGCGCAGGGCAAGCTGTTAAAACATGGTCGATATAAACCAACCATTCAAGGTGAGAACGCAGCTGACATCGATAGTTTGTTAGAAAGTTGTGAAAGCTGGATAAAGTCGTTACCCAAAGGAGGAAGCCATGCTGCAACTTGATTGGCCTTTGGTGCTTCTATTATTGCCCCTACCATTGCTGTTGTACTTTTTTTTGCCAGCGAAGCCGACAGCGCAAGATGCAGCGTTGCTGGTGCCGTTTTTGGATGATTTCAAATTATCGCAACCAGTTGGCATTCAGCAACAAAAAACGCATTGGGTGACGTATCTTAGCCTGCTGGGTTGGTGCCTCATGGTATTCGCTGCTAGTCGCCCTCAATGGCTAGGCGAACCGATTAGCATTGATATCAGTGGGCGTGATTTGATGATGGCGGTCGATTTGTCTGAAAGCATGCGTGTTGAAGATTTCAAAGTTAATGGACAAGCCGTAGACAGACTGACGGCAACCAAGGTTGTCATGAAAGAATTTATCGACAACCGAAAAGGGGACAGACTAGGGTTGATACTGTTTGGTACTCAGGCCTACTTACAAACGCCAATGACTTTTGACACCCATACCGTCAATCGACTATTGCAAGAGTCGGCTATTGGACTAGCCGGAGAGAATACAGCCATAGGTGACGCCATTGGTCTCGCACTCAAACGTCTAACGCCGAGTAAAGACGGCCATAACCAAGAAGGAAATCGTCAAGAAGGGAATGTTCAAGCAGGGAATACTCTGCAGGACAATACAGAGGAAACTACGCAGGTATTGATTTTGATTACTGATGGCGCAAACACAGCGGGAGCGGTATCGCCCATGAAGGCTGCTCAACTGGCCGCCGAAAAAAATCTGAAAATATACACCATCGGTATAGGAGCCGATGAATTAATACGCAATAGCTGGTTCGGCCAGCAAAAAGTAAACCCATCTGCTCAACTCGACGAAAAAACATTACGTGGCATAGCCGATGTCACAGGCGGCCGATATTTCAGAGCGCGTGACACCCAGGACATGATCGAAATTTATAGTCTGCTAGACGAGCTAGAACCTGTTGAGCAAGATAAAGAAGAATTCCGCCCCAATAGCGCCTTGTTTCATTGGCCGCTTGCACTGGCGTTATGCTTCGGCTTCATCATTTGCGTGCGACGGGTATGATCGAAAACTTTCATCTGTTACGGCCTGTCTGGTTATTAGCGCTATTACCATTAGCTTTTCTAGTGTGGCGATTGCTCAGCGCAAAGCGTAATAGTCGAAGTTGGCAAGCGGTTGTCGATCCGGCCCTTCTACCCCATTTGCTCAGCGCCACTAATAGTGCTCGAAGCAATAGCCATCTGTATTTCATTTCGGTCATAGGGTTGTTATGCATTGTTGCTTTGGCTGGGCCGGTGTGGAATAAATTAGAACGACCGATATTCAAACAACAATCGGCGCTAGTTATTGTGCTCGACCTGTCGCGCTCGATGGACGCAACCGACATCAAACCCAGTCGGCTGATTCGTGCGAGACATAAAATAGCGGATATCCTGACCCAAAGAAAAGAGGGGCAAACTGCACTGGTGGTTTATGCGGGTGATGCTTTTTCTGTCGTGCCGCTCACGGATGATGGCAAAACCATCAACGCCTTATTATCAGGGCTTAGCACCAGCTTAATGCCGGTTCAAGGTTCGCGAGCCGACCAAGCATTAATACAAGCCTACCGATTGTTTGAAAATACAGGTCTGCTTCGGGGCGATATCCTGTTAGTGACTGATGGTTTGAGCCAAAACGAATCGCAGATGGCCGAGGCACTGCTGAAAAAAAATGCAGGATTTCGATTGTCAATATTGGGTGTCGGCACCGAAACCGGTGGGCCAATACCCCTGCCTAACGGTGGTTTCATGAAAGATGCCCAGGGTTCAATAGTGATCCCAAGTTTGGCGGCTGGCCCAATGCAGGCTTTAACTTCCCAAGGCGGTGGCGTTTTCAAACGGATAAGTGCCAACGGCGACGATATAACTAATCTGCTCAAGGCGATTGAAAGAAACCCGTTTGAGCAAGAGACGATAGCCAGTGATCGCAGTGCCGATGTTTGGCAAGAGCAAGGACCGTGGCTGGTGTTACTTGTATTACCGCTAGTGGCGCTGGCTTTTCGTCGGGGCATCGTCCTCATGTCCCTACTTCATTTCCCGGTGCTATTGTCATCCATTCTATTGATGGCTTCGCCTGATGTATCGGCATTTGACTGGAATGAGCTGTGGCAGAATAACGACCAACGAGCGCTCGATCAGTTTGGTCAATCGAAACATGAAAAGGCATCAGAACTGTTTGATGATGCGAACTGGAAAGGCTCGTCATTTTATCGCTCAGGCGACTATGAAAATGCGTTGAAACAATGGCAGAATATTGATTCAGAAAGCGCAGACTATAACCGAGGTAATGCATTGGCCAAGCTCGGCAAGCTGGACCAAGCACTCGAAGCTTATGACCAGATGCTGAAAAATAATCCACAACATGGCGATGCCAAGCATAATCGTCAATTGGTTGAAGACGCATTGAAAGAGCAGCAGAAAAAAGAGAAGTCAGAGGGTGAAGAGGGTAAAGACGGCCAGCAGTCTTCAGAGTCAGAGCAAGGTGGGCAATCCGATGAGTCGGGCGGCCAACAGCCTTCGGATGAGTCTGAAGGTAAAGAGGGTCAGAATGAGGGCGAGGACTCTGAGCAACAGCAAGCAAAACAAGAGGCTAATGAAGCCGCAAGTGAAGAAACCGACGAATCAAAAGAAGCAGATGGAAGTCAGGCAGAGCAAGCAAGCTTAGAGCAGCAGTTGTCTGAGCAGGCTGCGGAACAATGGTTGCGAAAAATACCCGATGATCCCGGTGGATTATTGAGGCGCAAGTTTTTATATCAATACAAAAAACGCGGTGAGTCTGCGAGCGAGTTGAATCCGTGGTAGGCACCCTTAGTAATAAACGTATCGAAACACAGACCCATAACATGCGCAAAATCCGATTAATGAACCTGTTGATATTGCTAGGTGTGTTCTGTAGTTTTTTGAGTAACCAAGCCTTCGCAGCGGTTAATGTCACGATAGACCGTAATCCGGTGCGACTTAACGAATCGTTTCAGCTCGTGTTCGAGGCAGACAGCAGCCCTGATCAAGACCCTGATTTTTCAGGTTTAGAGCAATATTTTGTGGTTCTGAATCAAAGCCAGAGTAATAACATCACCATCATCAATGGGGAGTATAGGCGAAATATAAAATGGGTTTTGCAGGTAATGCCAACGCAAGTGGGTGAATTTGTCGTTCCGGCTATTCCGTTTGGCAGTGACAAAACAAAGCCATTTCAAATCATTGTTAAGTCAGCCAACCAGAGCGGAGTCGGTGATGAGGAAGGATTGATCTTTGAGCTCAAGGTCGATAAACCGACCGTGTACGTGCAAGGCCAGGTTTTGGTGACACTGCGTTTGATGGTTGACCGCAATATATCGGGATACCAGATGAGTGACCTCACAATCAAAAATATGGATGTCGTGATCGAGCCACTAGGCGAGGTAAAGCAGTATCAAACCAAGCGCGGCGACAAAGATTATCTAGTGCTAGAAAAACAAGTAGCCTTATTCCCACAACAAAGTGGCAAGCTTGAAATTGAACCTGCAGTCGCCGAAGTGCAAATTTCGAATCGCACGTCTTCAGTATTTGGCACTTTTGGCAGTGCCAGTAACATACGCCGAATTGGCTCGCAAGGCGTCTCGATCGAAGTGCTAACAGTTGCTGGCGAATCAACTGCTGCACAGTGGTTACCTGCTACCAAGCTATCCGTGACCGAGGAGTGGCAGGGAGACATAACAAAGCTGGTGGCGGGCGAGCCAGTGACTCGTACCATAACCTTGGTGGCAGAAGGTTTAACGTCAGCCCAATTGCCAGAGCTAGAGCAAACACAGGTGGATGGCATAAAGCTCTACCCCGATAAGCCACTATTGCGGGACAAGAAAACAAACGCTGGAATCATCGGAACACGGCAACAAAAAATCGCCCTAATCCCAACTCAAGGCGGTATTTATACCCTACCCGAAATCACCATAGATTGGTGGAACGTCAATACTGGCAGGCAGGAGCAGGCGACAATTCCTTCACGCACTATCGAAGTGCAGGCCACGGCAGGTGCTGGTTCGAGCAATGGTGTAACACTGGGGCAGCAAACGATAGTACAAAGCAACAATGAGATATTAGTACCGTTGCTCCCGCAAACTGAAGACAACAATACTTTCTGGGTATGGTTGAGTTTTATATTAGCGGTCGGCTGGGTCGGTACTATTGTTAGCTGGTGGTATCACAAACAGCAAAAATCTGGGAAAGGCCGATCAGACATTGGCAATCCCAATATCGACCAAGTGAAAGCGCTAGGCCAACGCAAGGCAATGATGCAATTGTCACAAAGCTGCGTCAGCAACAATGCGCGAAGCACGCGAGACAATTTGCTAGTGTGGGCGAATAGCTTTGATGCGAACCAATCGTTCGACAATTTGAATCAACTAGGGCGCCACTTTGGCGATGAATTTCAGGTTCAAATAAACGAGCTCAACCAGAGCCTATATGGTGGCCATGAAGGCGACTGGAAGGGCGCCGATATTTTACGCTGCTGCGAATCGATAGCCGCCCATTTGAAGGCGACCAAACCCGCAGATCGTGCGAGCAATTTAAGCTCGCTGAATCCTTAATCGTCTAACGGTAAGGCTATAAGCTAGCTCACTAGCTAGGCAACTCGCCAGCGACATATTTTCCCGCTGGGATATCCAGCCGCGCCGCAATAGCCGACGACGCTATAACGGTGACAGTATCGTTCTCGGCATCGACAATATTGAGTCCACCCTTAACCGCATTGACAGTAACCGTACCGAATGGGATCTGTTGCTGTATGACTGCTTTATCGACTTCGTCGGGTTTTTGCACGCCAATGGTGACTTCAACCTGCATTGATTCCCGGTCAATTCCAAGGGTTCGAAACAGCGTTATTGAACTATGGTGCAGTGCATCTTGAACGGCACGGACAGCCGCTTTGGTATAGTCTTCACCATATAGATCATTGCCAGTACCCATTTCTAAAATAATTCGTTGCATGGTCATGGCTTAATGCTCCGTCTGTTCGGCATCGATGCCATTATTGATGTCAAGATCAAGATAAACCACAGCCGCCGCATTGGCGACAACCGTTACTTTAGTGCCGCAATCGCTCATGATATCCAACCCGCCTTCGACCACATCAACCGTAGCCTGACCATAGGGTAGAACCGCTTTCACCTCATCCCGATTCACTTCATCAGGTTTAGCAACACCGATAGTCACCTCGATCTTCATCGCTTCTTTAGGCAAGCCAAAAGCCTGTGCGACAGTCAGAGAGTTATGCCACAAAGTATCGCGTAAGGCGCGTACCGCTGCTTTGGTATAGTCACCGCCCTGCAAATCGGTGCCCATGCCCATCTCGACTACCATTCTTTTATATGTCATTTTAATATTCCTCTTCTTGATTTGGCCACAGTTGATCTTCTGTTACCTTTGCTTTGCTGTAATTCTAAAGTCAATAAGTTTTCCGATGTGTCATGCATATAGGCCGACATTTTCGACAGTTGCTCAGGCACTGCTCGTAACTCACTCAACCCACTCGCGATAGGTTGGATACTGGTTCTATAAACAATGTACATGAGTACAGCTAACACTAGGGCAAATATCAGCAAAATCAACCCGACATAGAGTGTGACTTGTTGCATCACATCTTTGGTAATGTCGCGTATGGCAAGCTTACCTTTAACTAAAGTCTCAGGGAACGAATCATTAAGATGGATGACCGCTTTGCTCGCAGTTTGAATGCTTTTAGAAATAGTAGTGACTTGCTGTTGGGTGTTTTTTAAAGCGGCAGGTAATTCGCTGGTTAAACCCTGAACTGCCAATGGTAGCTCTCGCGATAGATCCGACAACGCCTGACTCGCATTATTAACGCTAGTAGTGGCCGCAATCAGTGCTTGCCGATCTTGCTTGTCAAAGGCGGTTTCGCTAGTAGACAGCCGCTCTATCGAATTCGACAGGCTCTCGATACTATTCGAAAGCTGGTTAGTCATCTGGGTTAAACCGTCAGTATCGACCACCACCTTATCAATGCTGATGCTGACATAATCAGATGGCGACAGGGCAGTGCCAAGCGCGGTGGGACTTTCAGCGGCAAGGCACAAGCTACTGATGAAGTAGAGTGCCACCATACATAGCGGCGTGAGATAGTCTGTGCGATTGAATGTGGAAGTAGTCATTGACCATACAGGTGATGAAATGTGCTGGTAGTGTACGTTTAATTTCCACAGAGTAAAAATACACGAAGGCATCCCTGATAGTCACCCGCCAATTGATCGGACTATTCGGGCTAATCACTAATCATCATAGGTGGTCTGTTGCCCATGTATTATCGTTATGCCCTGATTGTAAAAATAGGTAGACCACAGGGGACGTAAGGTGTTGGATTGGATCAAAGGACAGGCCGCGACTGACCAGATTGCCCTAGCAGCAATTGTAGTCACTATAGTAATTGCACTGGTTAGTGGTATAGCGTGGTTGTTTTCTCGAAAGAAAGAGGTAGCGGCGCCAAGCATTCGACTAATCACCAATGGCAAAACAGAAGAGCAATACAAAAATCCCTAGAGGAGAAAGAGAAGGAGATTCGCACCTTACCGGTGGATCAAGCGCTAAGTCAGCGAGACAAATCAGACCTAGAGACACAGTTGGCCGAAGTTGAAAGTCGTTTGTCTAATACCTCTGCTAGCTATCAGGCTCACATCACTAGCCTCGAGCAACGCATTGAAGAATTAAGTGCACTGCCAGGTACCATTGCGCAAACCCTGCTTGATAATGCCATTGAAGCGTTAAAGCTAGGTGACACAGGCAAAGCCGACGCCATCTTTGCCGAAGTAGAACAATCCGCACAGGGGCCTATTGAAGCAGCGGCAGAAGCAGCCTACCAACGCGCTAAAATCGCTGATGAAGATATCAACTACCGATTGGCGTTGAAACATGCCCAGCGAGCTGCCGTACTGATGCCTGACAATGGTCAGTATTTGAACTTGGCAGGGTATATTTCAAAAACCCTTGGCGAGTACGACAAGGCCATTGCTTACTATGAGCAAGCCCTTAAAAGCGATCTAGCCACCTTTGGGGAAGACCATCCTCAGGTCGCTACATACCGCAATAACTTGGGGGGTGCATGGCAAGCCAAGGGCGAATACGACAAGGCTATTCGTTACTATGAGCAAGCAGTCAATATTGCGCTAACCACCTTGGGCGAGAATCACCCAACAACACAAACCATTCAACAAAACCTGTGAGTCACTCAACAGTTAAATAACCAATAACTCGCTAATTTTCGAGGGGGAGTATCGAAGAATGGCGCGAAGGAATCACTGCGGTTCTCGACCAAAAACAATACTAACACCCAACAAAAAGCCGATAAC
>JBLHID010000004.1:0-51494 GCA_047615545.1 Polaribacter sp. | reverse complement strand
TGCACCTTACTGGGGCTTCGAAATTCCCGATGCACCGGGTAAGTATTTTTACGTCTGGCTCGATGCGCCGATTGGTTACATGGCGAGTTTCAAAAACTGGTGTGATAAAAATGGCACTAACTTCGATGATTACTGGAAAAAGGATAGCAGCACCGAACTGCACCATTTTATTGGTAAAGATATTGCGCGGTTCCACACTCTGTTTTGGCCTGCGATGCTGGAAGGCGCGGGTTACCGCAAACCAACAGCGGTTTACTGCCATGGCTTTTTGACCGTCGACGGCCAAAAAATGTCGAAGTCTCGTGGCACTTTCATTAAGGCTCGGACTTATCTGGAGCATTTGAACCCGGAATACCTGCGCTACTACTTTGCTGCAAAGCTAAGTTCTGGGGTTGATGATATCGATCTCAATCTGGAAGATTTCAGCGCGCGAGTGAATTCTGACTTGGTCGGCAAAGTGGTTAACATAGCGAGTCGCTGTGCTGGCTTTATCAATAAGAGTTTCGATGGAAAGCTCGCCACGAGCATAGATAACAATAGCCTGAGTGAGCAAGCCGTGGACGCCGCTGATTCGATAGCAACCGCTTTTGAGAACCGCGAATACTCGCGCGCTATGCGTGAGATTATGGCTCTAGCCGATAAGGCCAATCAGTACATCGATGAAATGCAGCCTTGGGTCGCGATCAAAGATGCCGAGCGCCAGATTGAGGTTCACCAAACCTGTACCATTGGTATCAATTGCTTTCGCCAGCTGATTATTTTGCTAAAACCTGTGTTGCCGAAAGTTGCCGAGCAAGCAGAGGCATTTTTGAATGTCGACCCACTAAGCTGGGCTGATATGGCTAACGATTTGCTCGATCATCCGATCAACAAATTCAAACCACTGATGACTCGTATCGACAAGGTGTTGATCGAACGTATGGTCGAGTCGAGTAAAGAAGCCGCCGCAGAAGAAATGAAGTTAACCGCTCAACCCACTAGTAACACCGCATCTTCAACAATTGAACCCATCGCCGCCGAGATAAATTACGACGATTTCGCCAAACTCGATTTGCGCGTAGCACATATTATTGACGCTAAAGCGGTCGAGAAATCGACCAAACTGCTTCAGTTAACGCTCGATATCGGTTCCGAAACTCGCAACGTTTTTGCTGGTATCAGCAGCGCTTACGAACCAGAGCAACTCATCGGCAAGCAAGTCATCATGGTGGCTAACCTAGCACCTAGAAAAATGCGTTTTGGCGTGTCTGAGGGCATGGTGCTTTGCGCAGGGTCGGACGACGATGGTTTGTTTGTTTTACATCCTGGTGATGGTGCCAAACCTGGTATGCGCGTTAGTTAATGAGCTGTCACTAATAGGCTGCGGTTATGCATCGAATCATCACATTAGTTGTTTTTCTAATCGCTGCGCAGTGGCTGCAAACTGCTTGGGCGCTGGAATCAAAAGCCATTTATCAAATGCACGAAGACAACGTGTTTCAGATTCGGGTGTTGAATCGAGAGACAGGTAAAAAGTCGAGTATTGGGTCGGGTTTTATCGTCGACAATGGCCATCACGTTGCGACTAACTTTCATGTTATTAGTCAAATTGTAACCGAGCCTGAACTATTCTATATTTCATATCTGAGCAAAAACGGCCGCTCGGGAGAGCTTAAACTGCTCGGCGTCGACATCGCGCATGACTTAGCTTTACTTAGCTCTGAATTATCACTGGGCCAAGCCAACAAAACCAGCGCGCTACCGCCCAAAGGTTCGCCGATATTCGCGATGGGCAATCCACACGATTTAGGTTTGACCATAGCCGTGGGCACTAATGGCGGCATCCTCAATCAAACTGACGATAGCCGGATTTTGTTTTCAGGCAGCCTCAACCCGGGTATGAGCGGTGGCCCTGCTTATAATGAGAGTGGAGAAGTTATTGGTATTAATGTCGCAACTGCGCGCAATGCCATCAGCTTTATCGTGCCTTCCCTCTATCTTAATCGACTGATTGAACAGGTAAAAAAGGCGCCACTAACAGCCAACCAGAATTTAAAGGTCGAAGTCACACGGCAGTTGATAGAGTATGAAAACAATTATCTGAAAGGCATCTTGAACGAGGACTGGCCAAATATCCGACTGCGTCAATTAACGTTACCAGGCGCGATATCGGCCACAGTACGCTGCTGGGACAATAGCCAAAAATTAGCAGACAAGGCGCTTTATAAGCGCTATCAAATTAGTTGTGCGAACCAGAACCAAGTTTATCTCGACAGTCGGAATAATTTTGTTGGCAACTTAAACTATCATTATTTTTGGCTTGAATCCGACGAGCTGAATACACTGCAATTTTACAGCCTGTACCAAAAGCTCAACGAGGCGGAAATACGAGGGAAAGTATCACAAGAAGTCGTGAGTAACTTTCATTGCAAAACTGGATTTGTCGAGGTCTCTCAACAGACGTTTAAAACCAGCTTATGTCGACGCGAGTATGTTGAATACGAGGGCCTCAGCGATATCTTATTCACCGCCGCTTTAACCGGCCACGACAATAAAGGGTTTTTCGTTCGATTGACAATGACCGGCATCGACTATGATTCCAGCCTGCCCTTGGTTCAAAAATTTATGGAGAGTATCGAGTGGACGCCTTGATACTCGAGATTCATGCAGAAGGCTTGCACCGTTATTATGTAATCGATAAGCCTCATACCCGTATTGGCCGTGCCTTTGACAACGATATCATCCTGTCCGAGCCAACCGTCGCACCTTATCATCTGGATATTATTCGGCACGATGATGGCAATATCGAATTGCATAATCTGGCCGACGTTAATCCGGCTCGATTTAATGGGCGCGCAGCAAAGTCTGTCGTGGTAGACACATTGCCGATTGACATCCAACTAGGTCGCATCGTGGGTCGTATCATACTGCCCGATAACAGTGTTGCAGATACCAAAACGCTAGCGGGCAATGGACGATCGAGACACTTGTTCAGTCACCCTGCCTGGGGGGTATTGTTTATTACGCTGTGCCTTATTGCCAGTGCTGTCGCCTTTGACACCCACTCCTTTACCAGCTACAAATGGGATGAGCTGGCAAAATTCGTGGCTCGCGAAACCGCATTATATCTGGCTGGACTGATATTTTTTCTGGCCATTCTCGAACGCTTAATTGTCAACCGATGGGAAGCAAAACCGCTTATTGTGATGATTAGCCTTACCTATCTAATATTCCAATTGATCAACCCATTGGTAGAAGAGTTAAATTATATATTCACGTCGAATCTACCGGGGCTAATATTTGAGGTCACCTGGTACGCCGTATTAATACCATTGATCTCAATCCTGTATTTAGTTCACGTCGATCACCAAAAACCTCATAAAAGCATTTGGTTAGCGCTGCTACTTTGTAGCCCATTGATTATCCTCTCGGCAATGGAAGTGGCTCAATTTTCAGGGTATCTGGACAACTTCAGTGCTTCGGCTAGCTACCATAGAGACTTAAGCGCACTCAATTGGCAAAATGATGAGACGATCTCGATCACCTCTTTTATTGAGCAGGCACAATCATTATCGCCAGGAGTCGTCGTCAAATAAACCCACACGTCTGAATATGAAAATATTGACGCTCGTTCCTTACCCCGCCGTGCGTTGCTAATCACTTAATGTTGAATTTGGTCGCCGACTGCGCTATTAATATGCATATGGATATTAAAATTGATCGCAAAAAACTGGCCCAAGCATTTGGCAATATGGCTGAACACGTCAACCAGACAATTCATGATACCGAAGAATGGCTAGCGCCGACCATCGACGAAATGGTGAATAACGCCAAGACCCTGACAAAAGAAATCCACACACTATCGCAAGAAGAGGCGGCTTTTCTAAGTGAAGCGATGAAACTCGAAATTGAAACC
Source organism: Polaribacter sp. (assembly GCA_047615545.1). Taxonomy (GTDB): domain Bacteria; phylum Pseudomonadota; class Gammaproteobacteria. Next base: position 47,599 of record JBLHID010000004.1, on the reverse strand, counting down.
GCCGACAAAGCTCTAAGCGAACAAAAGAAAGAATTAGGCGACTGGCTTGGTTTTGACTTACTGCTGGTCGAGCAAAGATTTCTCGACTTGTTGGAAAAAACAGCCGATAAGAGTTGGTTAGATTTTAAAGCGTTCGAAATAGAGGCTAATCGTGCTAAAAACAAAGATTAGCCCGAGGAGCCTGTGCAATAAATTTTGAAAGCGTAGGGTCCAGTATTTAACTGCTGTCTTTCGGCCGTTTACCGATTGCTGTTAAACAACTTCGAATACGAAAACCTGAGAAATCAAGGTGTCGGCTAACGGTGCAGAGTTGTATCGTTCACTGGCATCAATAAAACGCCATAAGCCCCCAGATTCCAGTTCATTACGCTTTTGTTGAAAGGGTCCTTCCAGATAGCTCCGCGACACTGAAAATACCAGTATGCCCCCAGGCTCTGTAATCCGAATCAATTCATCGAATCCCGACAGCGGTGCATGACCCTGAGTAAACACGCCTGAGCTGACCACTACTGCAAACTGGTTGTCGTCAAATTCGAGTGGCTCGCCAAGATAACATTGCTTCAATTGCTGATATTTGCCATCACTGGCGGCTCGCGCGAGCATTTGCTCTGAAGCGTCGATGCCCGTCAAATTAGAAAAACCAAGGCCCGTTAAGATTTCGCCCATAATCCCTGTCCCTGCACCCGCATCAAGTACTGGCTGGTCACCTGACTTGACGTGACGACTGAACATGGATGCGACCATTGCCGGATGGGTATACCCGGCTTCGCTCATGTGGGCCTCGTAAGTTTTCGCCCAGTCGTTATAGACTTCTGTTGTTTGCTCTGGATTGGTCGCTTGATAAGCCTTATGTAGTTGCTTGGTTCTTTCGTCTTCGCTCATTAGTGCCTCGTATCAATTTCACAATTGGACAAAACCAACAGAATAGCGCTGCGAGATGCCTAATGCCAGTTCGTGCTAACTTTAAAGTGGGCCTCAGCGCGTATAACAGTCACCTTGAAATATCTCAATTCAACTTGCTCTATTCCTAAAATTAATATTAACCCTAGCTAAATTCGGTGTTTTTCAACCGCTCATACCCCTATAATACCGCCCATGTCAGAATACTTTTCAGAGCTATTTCTTTTATTGATCAGCACCGTTTTCGTCAACAATATTGTTTTGGTGAAATTCCTTGGACTGTGCCCATTCATGGGCGTGTCACGCAAGGTCGAGACCGCGATAGGCATGAGTGCCGCGACCACTTTTGTGCTGACGCTGTCGTCTATTTTAAGTTATATGATCAATAGCTGGATTCTGGCTCCGCTGGGGCTCGAATTCTTGCGTACGATTGCTTTTATTATCGCGATTGCAGCGGTGGTTAATTTCACCGAGCTGGTGGTGCATAAAACAAGCCCATTGCTATACAACGTGCTGGGGATCTTTCTACCGTTGATTACCACCAATTGCGCTGTTTTAGGCGTTGCATTGATTAATGTACAGGAAGGAAATAGTTTTCTTCAATCGGCTGTGTATGGCTTTGGTGCGGCGATTGGATTCTCGCTGGTGCTTGTGTTATTCGCTGCAATGCGCGAACGCATTAATGTCGCTGATGTACCCGCGCCGTTTGAGGGTGCTGCCATAGGCTTGGTAACCGCGGGTTTAATGTCGCTAGCATTTATGGGTCTGGCTGGATTGGTTAAGGTATAAGGCACCGCTAATCAACTCATGAATATGCATCTTGAATCCAAAATAGGCAATGTCTGCGCTAATCAGAGAACGCTGAAACGATGATTATCGCTATCCTCACCATTAGCGTAATGGCTGGAATTTTCGGCCTGATTCTTGGCTATGCGGCTATTCGTTTCAAGGTCGAAGGCAACCCGCTTGTCGATCAGATCGATGGCTTATTACCACAAACTCAATGTGGCCAGTGCACCTATCCTGGTTGCCGTCCTTATGCCGAGGCGATTGCGAATGGCGAAGCGCCGATTAATCAGTGCCCACCGGGTGGCCAGGCAACGGTTGTATTGTTGGCCGACTTGCTCGATGTCGAAGTGTTGGAGCTCAACGCCGAACACGGTGATCACAACGAAGTTCCATTAGTTGCATTCATTCGGGAAGAAACGTGCATTGGCTGTACGCTTTGCATTCAAGCCTGCCCTGTCGATGCCATTCTCGGCTCAGCAAAGCATATGCATACCGTTATTGTCGACGAGTGTACTGGCTGCGAGCTTTGCCTGCCGCCTTGCCCGGTCGATTGCATCGACTTGATTCCAATCAAACAAACTATTGATGACTGGAAATGGTCGCTACCCGGAAACACGCTACCCAGTACTGCGTCCGAATCAGCCATGGAGGTGAAGCATGGACATTAAGCTCAGCCGCTTCAATGGTGGCATTCGTCTTGATGACCATAAGGCCAAATCGCTAACCCAACCGTTACAAGTTGCGAGCCTGCCTGACCAACTGATATTGCCCTTGAAGCAACATATAGGCGAATCGAACAAGCCACTGGTTGATGTGGGTGATTGTGTCCTGCGTGGTCAACTAATCGCGGGTAGTTCGTCCCCTATCAGTGCGCCGATACATGCGCCGACATCAGGCACCGTGAGTGCAATCGGGCCTCATTTGGTGCCACACGCTTCAGGGCAAAGTGCTGACTGCATTGTCATCGATGTCGATGGAAAAGATGAATCTATCGTGTTCGAACCGATTGATGTTAGTCAAATGCAGGCGACCGACATGATCGACCATATTCGTCGCCTCGGTATCGTTGGTTTGGGCGGAGCATCGTTCCCAACCTCTCCAAAATTATCGCGTGGCAGTGATGTCGATATTCATACCTTGGTTATCAATGGTGTCGAATGCGAGCCTTACATTACCTGCGACGATAGTCTAATGCAAAATCAAGCGGATGAGATCATCAGAGGCATTGGTTATTTGCAACGCATGTTGACGCCAACCAAAACCCTAATCGGCATTGAAGATAATAAACCGAAAGCCATCGAAGCAATGAAGCTAGCTTTACAGTCGCAGCCATTGGCACTAGCCAATACAGCGATTGTGTCGATACCCACACTGTATCCATCAGGCGGCGAAAAGCAGCTTATCCAAATATTAACCGGCAAAGAAATTCCAACCGGCCAACTAGCCTTCGATATCGGTATTTTTTGCCAGAATGTGGGGACCTGTGTGGCGATCACTCAAGCGCTAGAACTCAACCAACCCTTGATGTCGCGCACTGTCACCGTGTCTGGCGATGGTGTTCGTCAGCCAGGTAACTGGATAGCTCTACTAGGCACACCGATCAAACATTTAATCGGGCTGGCGGGTGGCTATGTACAGAATGATGCTCATAACGATGCAAACAGACGTAATGACACCCAGCAACATCTGGTGATGGGTGGACCAATGATGGGATTTTCGCTATCCAGCGACGACGTGCCTATTGTTAAGGCGAGCAATAATATACTGGTGATGCAACAGCAACTCATCCCACAAAAACCAGGCATCCATGATGAATGTGTGCGTTGCGGTAAATGTGCCGATGTTTGTCCCGCACAGTTATTACCACAACAATTGTATTGGCATTCCCGATCAAAAGAGTATGAAAAGGTCGAAGAATATAATCTTTTCGATTGCATCGAATGCGGCTGTTGCTCGGCAGTCTGTCCTAGTCAAATTCCACTGGTACAATATTATCGGGCTTCCAAGAGTGAAATCCGTGCGACGCAACAGGCGACATTTAAATCTGATCGCGCGCGTATACGATTCGAATTTCGCGAAAAACGTTTATTATTGAAAAAGCAGCAGGAAGAAGAAAAACGACGATTAAAACGCGAAGCACTATTGCAAAAATCAGCCACAAAAAAAGACACCACACCAACGGTTGATCCAGTACAGGCTGCGCTCGATAGAGTAAAAGCAAAAAAAGGAGAGATGGTGATCCCACCCAAAAACATCACTGGCCTCACTGCCGATCAACAGAAGCAGATTGACGAGGCTGATGCTCGTCGACGCGCAGCACGCGAGCAAAGAGCATGACATCGGTAATTGTATCCTCACCTTACGTTAGCCCAAGTAACTCGCTACGGCGCTTGATGATCAACGTCATTATTGGCTTGATACCCGGCACGCTGGCCTATGTATGGTTTTTTGGCCCCGGTATTTTAATCAATATTGCCATCGCCACTTTGTTCGCACTCGGCTTTGAGGCCTTTGTCTTGTGGTTACGAAAGAAACCGATCAAACCACATTTAAACGACTACAGCGCGGTTGTCACTGCTTGGTTGTTCGCACTGTGCCTACCCACACATTCACCCTGGTGGCTGATTGTGGTCGGCATTGGTTTTGCGATGATCGCAGGTAAACACTTATATGGTGGTCTTGGTTTCAATCCGTTTAATCCGGCAATGGTTGGTTACGTCGTATTGTTAATTTCATTCCCCAGAGAAATGACAACATGGCACCTCCCAACTTCAATCAGTGGTGAAGCGTATGGGCTGGTCGATTCAATCAAATTTGCCTTTGGTATCGGTGATTCATCGTGGGATGCATTTACCGCCGCTACACCGCTCGACCATGTCAAAACAGCCTTACGCCAGAATGTGCCAATTAGCGAAATCTATCAGGCGCCGTTGTTTGGCAAGCTAGGTGGTGTCGGTTGGGAATGGATTTCGGCAGGCTGGCTGATTGGCGGCTTTTGGCTTTTACGCACTAACACAATTCGTTGGCATATACCCACCGCATTACTGGGTAGCCTGGGTAGCATCGCGCTGGTTTTTTATTTGGTCGATACAGAAACAGCGACATCACCCCTGTTTCACTGGTTGTCCGGTGGCGTTATGCTCGGTGCCTTTTTTATTGCGACCGATCCTGTTAGCGCCTCTACCACTAATAGTGGGCGAATTTACTATGGCGTTCTGATTGGCCTTCTGGTTTACCTAATTCGCAGTTGGGGCGGTTACCCCGATGGCGTAGCCTTTGCCGTGTTGCTGGCCAATATGTGTGTGCCGCTGATCGACTACTACACGCAACCTAAAGTGTATGGTGCTAAGTAATGTTTTTAAATACGGTCAATGACGGTCTCACATGAACAGCTTTTATGAATAAGAAGCAAATACTAATCTCTGGTGCTTTTTTATGGGTGTTTGCAGTCGTTGGCACGACATTCGTCGCTGTCACCGAAAACTCGACACGAGCTACCATTGAAGACAATGAGCGTTTTGTTTTATTGCGTAACTTAAACGCTTTGTTACCGGCTGAACAACTCGATAACGATATTGTGAGCGATACAACAACCGCTTTGGCATCCACTTTACTCGGTACCGAGAACGATACGATTGTCTACCGCGCCCGCCTTCAGGGTAAGCCAGTTGCCGCTATTTTTAATAGCATTGCACCGAATGGCTACAGTGGCAAAATTCATTTACTGGTTGGTGTCTATGCCGATGGTAGCGTTGCTGGCGTGCGCGCAGTGAAGCATAGCGAGACGCCAGGATTGGGTGATGCCATTGAAACTCAAAAAGCAGATTGGATTTTTGGGTTTAATAGCCGAACGCTGGATAGCCCAGCGCCATCAAAGTGGCTAGTCAAAAAAGATGGCGGTGATTTCGACCAGTTCACTGGTGCGACCATAACACCAAGAGCCGTCGTATTGGCGGTCAAGAATACATTGCTGTATTACCAACAAAACGCTGACAGTATTTTCAAATAAAGTTACCGATGTAATAAAGTTACTGATATGAATAGTGAAATCACTCAAAATGGGCTATGGACCAACAATGTCGCACTCGTGCAACTGCTTGGCCTATGTCCTTTACTCGCGGTCACTAGCACGACCATTAATGGAGTTGGACTTGGTCTGGCGACCATGGTCACCCTTATTCTGTCTAATACGCTAGTGTCGTTAATCAGAGGCTTTATCCGAAGTGAAGTACGCCTACCTGTTTTCGTTCTGATTATCGCCTGTGTCGTGACCGTCATCGAATTGCTGATGAAGGCCTTCTTCTACGATCTGTTTTTGGTATTAGGCATATTTATTCCGTTAATCGTCACCAATTGCGCCATCATTGGTCGAGCCGAAGGCTTTGCATCACGCAACCCAGTTGGTGCTTCGGCACTTGACGGTTTTATGATGGGGCTGGGCTTTCTTGCGGTACTCGCTTTATTGGGTGCAATGCGTGAAATCATCGGGTCAGGTACTTTGCTGGCCCATGCAGACTTGATGTTTGGTGAGTCGGCCAAAGTATTGACTATTACTTTCAATGAAGACTATTCTGGATTTTTGCTCGCAATTTTGCCACCTGGTGCTTTCTTTGGTCTGGCGATTTTAATTGCAGCCAAAAATGTGATGCATCTACAGGCCAACGCCAAGGACAACGATACATTGGGTGACGGTTCACTCGAATCTCAATCGGTTTAAAGCCAATTAAAAGTCATCGTGAATAAAATTAAACGCCATGAAATCTTCAGCCGATTTCAATCAGAAACCATAAAGCCAACCAGCGAATTGAAATACGACTCGACCTTCGAGCTATTGATTTCAGTTTTATTGTCTGCGCAGGCAACTGATATCAGCGTCAATAAGGCGACTGCTAAACTGTATCCTATCGCCAACACGCCTGAGGCCATATTTGCATTGGGTGTAGACGGACTAAGTAAGTATATAAAAACTATCGGCCTGTTTAATTCAAAAGCGAAAAACACCATCGCAACTTGCAAAATACTCATGGACCAACATAATTCGGAAGTGCCGGAAGACCGCGCCGCATTAGAAGCACTGCCGGGGGTTGGCAGAAAGACAGCCAACGTCGTGTTGAACACTGCTTTCGGCCATCCGACTATTGCTGTCGACACACATATTTTTCGTGTGTCAAACCGAACCGGTATTGCACCGGGTAAAGATGTTGTTGCGGTTGAAAACAAACTGATAAAATTTGTCCCAAATGAATTTAAAGTTGATGCCCACCATTGGTTAATCTTACACGGGCGTTACACTTGCATTGCTCGCAAGCCGCGCTGCGGTAGTTGCATGATCGAAGATTTATGCGATTACAAACAAAAGACAGAAGAGACGCTCTGAAGCGGAGTTCTAAACTGAAATGAAGAGGGGATATGTTTCAATCACGCGATGAAGTTCGACAGGTTTATCTCACCGTCTGGAAAAAAATGCAGCAGCAATCTCTGCTCGAACCGATGGAAGCTATTATTTCGGACGTAATAAAACTGCATCCGGAATATCACTCATTATTAGACAAGGGAGAGCATGCCAAGGAACAAGATTTTACGCCTGAAGATGGTAAAACCAATCCGTTTTTGCACATGGGCATGCACATTGCCATCCGCGAACAGGCAAGTGCAGATCGGCCTCCTGGCATTCAGGCGGCCTATCAAAAGTTACTTAAAACGAACGCCCCTCACGATGCCGAACATTCGATAATCGAATGTCTGGGGCAAGCTTTGTGGCAGGCTCAAAGGGATAACACCATGCCTGACGACAATGCCTATCTGGCTTGTGTCAAACGAATTTAGACGCATATCTTTTTATGGCTATCATCCTGTGTACACTGGAATTATCGATAACCTTAAAAAGTACTACTAGCGTTTTCTATAAGTCGGCTGACCATTAAAATGATATGAATCAAGCAACCGAAAAGCCTCGCGCCCATTTAACTGCCTATCGCATGTTTATGGTTGCAACAGTCGGCCTGATCGTCGGCATGATCAGCTCTTTTGCAACGATTGGATTCGTAGAGTTAGTGCAATCGCTTAATCAACTTTTTCTAGTCAGCGCTGAAAGTCGCGCTAATATTGATCCCAATACGCTGGCATTAGCCACAGTTTTATCAGTTTCGATTGGCGGTTTGATCGTAGGCTTATTGTTGCATTATGGCGTGAAATCGAGACGAACACTGGGCGTACCCGACACCATTTATGCCGTCCAACTTCGCGAGAAGCTACCTGACCCAAAGTCAGGCATTTTTTCCACCCTAGCGTCTGTCGTCTCTCTTGGCTGTGGTGCGTCGGTTGGTCAGTATGGGCCTGTTGTTTATCTGGGTTCCTTGATCGGTCAGTTAACCAACCGTTTTGATTTGGGTGTGCGTGATATCCGTAGCATCGCGATTGCCTGCGGTGTTGCAGCTGCCATATCGACTGCCTTCAACGCACCGATAGCAGGTTTAATTTTCACTCATGAAGTCATTCTTCGGCATTACTCATTACGCATATTCACCGCTGTCACCGTTGCTTCGGCCTGCGGCTTTGTCGTTGCGAATGTCATATTTGACCATCCGCCTCTGTTTTTGATCGAGTTCGACCGGGTTAAACATGCGTCCGAGTTTTTGTTGTTTGCTCTTGAAGGCATCGCCTGTGGATTGATCGCCGTGTTATTCATGAGACTCTTAAATGCCACTACCGATTATGCCCGTCAAATTAGAATACCAGCACCATTGAAACCGATGTTAGCCGGTTTTGCTCTGGCTATCATCGCGTTACAAGTGCCTGAGGTTCTGGGCGTTGGTCAAGATATCTTGCGACTGGCCAGCGTGGAGGGCAATTATGGCGCGGGCCAACTGGCGACCATCTTGGTCACTAAGTTCGCGGTCACGATACTGTGTATCGGCTTTGGTTTTGCGGGCGGTGTTATCTTCCCTGCTTTGTTGATTGGTGTTTTATTCGGTGCTTTATTTGCAATATCTATTCCTGCGTTATTGCTTGAGCAATATTCTGGGCTTTCGGTTTATGCCATCGCTGGCATGGTGGCACTTGCCAGCCCCATCATCGGCGCACCTTTGACCGCTTTACTAATTATTTTTGAGCTAACCCGAAACTACGAAATCACCATCGCTGCGATGATAACTTTAGTATTTTCGAATCTGGTGTCTTATCAATGTTTTGGTCGCTCACTGTTTGATTCCCAGCTCGCTAAACGCGGCCTCGATTTATCGCTGGGACGAGACCGAGGCTATTTACAACATCACCCCGTACTAGAGTATTGTGTTCAACATTTACCTTGTATTGATGGCAATCGGACCTGCAATGATTTGGTTGAACAATTTAAAGTCGAAGGGCATCAAACAGCGGTAGTGACGGATGCCGAGCATCACTACCTTGGATTGGCAACACTCGATCAATTAATTCAGGCCCAACCTGAAGATATTCTGTCGAGCATCGAATTTAAACCTGTATTATTATTCGACGAGTCCACCAGTCTCTGGCACGCAATGGAAGTGATGCGCAATTTTAGTGGTGAGGCTGTTCCTATCGTCAACTCAAGCAACGGGCAGTATTTGGGCGCTTTGCCCGAGAGCGTTGTTATCGGCGCTTATCTTGATGCGGTTCAAGATTTGCGCAGAGAAGAACATGAGGCCTAAAGGGAAGCCTTGAAAAGCTACCGACGTTTCACTCTTTATTTAAATATTGAATAAAAATAATTATGAGCTTGCAGCAACACATTATTCACGACATCGAATTGGCATTACGGGAAGATATTGGCGGCGGTGATATTAGCGCCTTGTTAATCGATGAAAATAGATCACTAAACACTCGACTATTAGTCCGTGAAGATGCCATTTTATGCGGCACAGCCTGGTTCGAACAGGCCTTCAAACAATGTGATGAGCGCATTCAACTCGACTGGCAAGCACAGGATGGTGACCGAGTGAGAGCCGATAGCGTCCTGTGTCAGATAAGCGGCCCTGCCCGAGCCATTTTAACAGCCGAGCGCACCGCGCTTAATTTCTTACAAACTTTGTCAGGTACTGCAACCACAACCCGTTATTACGTCGACAAAATTAGTCAGACTAAATGCCGTATTCTTGATACTCGAAAAACTATTCCACATTTACGTCTGGCACAAAAATATGCCGTTACCTGCGGCGGTGGAATGAACCATCGAATAGGTTTGTTTGACGCTTACCTGATTAAAGAAAACCATCTGGCCGCCTGTGGCAGCATTCAACAAGCCGTCGAACGCGGTCGAGTATTACACCCAGAACGATTGCTGGAGGTCGAAGTAGAGACTCTTAATCAGTTGCAACAAGCCATCGATGCACAGGTTGATCGGGCATTAATCGACAATTTCAGTATCGACGAAATGAAACAGGCGGTTAAGATGACTGCCAATCAAATCCAACTCGAAGCTTCGGGTAATATCACGGATGAATCGTTATTAAACATTGCCAATACCGGGGTCGACTTTATCTCCATTGGGGCACTAACCAAACATTTGCGCGCTGTCGATTTTTCGTTGCGATTTTCATGATCTAAACAATTAACTTGAATCCACGCAACCTCAAAAGTTGTATAGGAATACTAGAAGCCTAGTATAGATCTCACTCGAAAACGGCGTGCTAGGCTGCCTTTGGTAACGATCTGGTGTCGATATTGCCAATTTCGAACTGGAGAAAAAAACGCATTTCTGCTACTATTTTAGGCATTATGTAGATGACACCTTGTTCATATACTTTAGTGCACTTTTAGGAACTTCCTTTAACCCTTTTAGCAGGAGTCACCACCATCAACGGCAGTACCATTCTGATTAATCTAGTTGGTGGGGTTTCTTTGTTGTTGTGGGGCTTACGCATGGTGCGTATCGGTATTACCGATGCCTGGGGTAGTGAAGTTCGCACCGCATTAGGCGCTAGTCTTTCCAATCGATTCAAAGCTTTTTTTACCGGCCTTGGGGTCACCGTTTTATTACAAAGTAGCAGTGCGACTGCACTGTTGACAGCTTCATTTAGTGGTCAAGGCATCATCAATACTGGCCCGGCACTGGCCGTACTGTTAGGGGCAGATGTTGGTACGACCCTGGTCGCTCAAATACTTACCTTCGACTTATCCGTTTTGTCACCCATGCTAATCGCGGTTGGTGTCGCCATGTACACTCATTCTGACAGTGGACGGGCTCGAGATATCGGACGACTACTGCTCGGCATTGGCATGATGTTATTGGCGCTCAAATTAATTCTCGCCGCATCAACCCCTATGCGTGAATCCGTCATCGTGCAGAGCATTTTCTCGTCGTTAGGTGATGATTTAATTCTGGCCGTGATTGTTGCTGCACTGATTGCCTGGATGGCGCATTCGAGCCTTGCCACCGTATTGTTAATTATCACGCTAGCGAGCACTGGCGCACTTGATCCTAGTGTTGCTTTTGCATTTGTACTGGGTGCCAATATTGGCAGTGCTATCCCACCCTTTGTCGCAACGCTCGGTGGCAGCAGTAGCGCCCGACAACCCCCTTTGGGTAACTTGATTTTCAGAGTTTGTGGCGTTGTTATCGCGCTGCCAATGGTCAACTTTTTATCTGGCTGGATGATTCAATTAGACATGGATGCAGCTAGGCAAATCGCCAATTTTCATATGTTCTTCAATATCGCACTGGCTATTTTATTTCTACCATTGATCAATCAGATGGCCGCCCTAACCGAAAAGATATTGCCCGAGCTTGAAGTTGATTCGAATGAACTAAAGCCCATGCATTTAGACAAGTCAGCCTTTGCTACACCGTTAGTGGCTTTGCTAAACGCCGAACGTGAAGTGCTCAAGATGGGAGAGATTGTCGAACGAATGCTCAGAAATACATTCATAGCATTAAAGAAAAACGACATCAAATTAGCCAAAAAAACCCGCGCGATGGATCAAACCGCGAACCAGTTTTATGATGAGGTAAAGCTGTACCTGACCAGACTCAGTCGCGAGACACTGGGTGAAAAAGAAAGTATGCGTTGTGCCGAAATTATGAGCTTTGCGACTAACCTTGAACATATTGGAGACATTATTTCAGTTGATATGATCGATAGTCTATTACGTAAAAAAATGACGTCTGGCGCGAAAATGTCATTGCAGGACAGAGAAGACATCAACAATTTATACCAGCCAGTTTTACTCAGCTTTAACCTGTCTTTGAGCGTTTTCACCTCGGGTGATATTAGTATGGCAAGGCAACTACTGGCGAAGAAGTACAAGTTTATCAAGTTGGAAAAGCAGTCTGTCGTGAACCATCTCAACAAACTGCGCGAAGACATTACCTACGACTCTCGTTTGAGTGCTATGCAGCTAGATGTTATTCGTGACTTAAAGCGTATCAACTCACATTTAACCTCAGTTGCTTATCCCATTCTGGAGGCTGCGGGTCATTTGCGTAGTCGCTTGCGAACGAGTGATACGCCTGAAGCTAAAGTCGCTAGTTAGGCGCCCTAGAGCCTGTCTGACTCAGGTAATCGATTCCCAACGTGCTGGTGTACCGACATCGGTCCATTGACCTTCGAACAATTCTCCGGTCACTTGGTTGTCTTCCATTGCCTTTCGTAACAAAGGCGCTAACGCCTGCTTACCGCGAACAATATCTTCGAAAAATGATTTTTGATAGCAAGATATACCAGCGAAGGTATAGCGACTTTCATCACTGTTATTGACATAACCGTCTCTCAATCCAAAATCGCCTTTAGGGTGATGTGGCGGATTTTGTACCATCACTAGATGGGCGACGGCCTCTTTCGCCAACAACTGTTCAAACGGATAGTCGGTGAAAACATCACCGTTAATCAGTATAAATTGATCATCTAGCTTTTCCAGTGCGTGCACAATGCCGCCGGCGGTTTCAAGCGCCTCGACTTCTCGACTATAGATAATTTCTAGGCCAAACTGACTACCCGATCCCATCACCGCTTCGATCTTGTCGCCGAGCCAGCTCAAATTCACTACAACTTGCTTGATTCCCGCTCGGGCTAGCGCTTCGAAATGATAGCTAATCAGCGGCTTGCCTTTAACATCCAACAATGGTTTCGGGCAGGTATCGGTATGGGGGCGCAATCGCTCACCGCGTCCAGCAGCCAGAATCATGGCATTCATTCGATCATTGCCTTTATTCGTTCACATAGTTTTAACTCAACTATCAAGTCGTTGAGCCCTGTCATGCTTGGTTCCAACTCGCTTACCTGGCATAGATAATTGAGTGTACGGGGTATGTCATTCAAATAACCACTTTTGCCATCTCGAATTTTCAACCGAGAAAATATTCCCACTGCTTTCAAATGGCGCTGAATACCCGTCAAGTTAAACCAGCGCAAAAATTGCTGCGGCTCGACATCGAGTAATCCCGCCGCTTTCGCAGTGCGGTAATAACCAAGCGCCAACGACTCAACCACATCGATAGGCCAGTCGATATAGCAGTCTCGGAGTATTGACACCAGGTCATAAGTCACTGGCCCACAAACGGCGTCCTGGAAGTCGATAATACCCGGATTACTAGTGCTGATTTTCATCAGATTGCGTGAATGATAATCACGATGCACAAATAGTTGCGGCTGGTCAAGGAAGTTTTGAATCAAGCTTTGTTGAATTGTAACCCATTGCTTTTGCTGCGATTCATTGAGTCGAATGCCGAACAGTTCGCCCAGAAACCAGTCATGAAATAAATCCATTTCCTGACTTAATAGAGTTGGGTTGTATTTGGGTAATTCGTTACTCGTGACATTAACCTGCATTTGCAACAACGCAGCCAATGCATCCGTATAGAGGGCCTCTTTACTGTCGGCATTGAGTGCCGACAGATAAGGTGTCGCACCTAAATCAGTCAATAGTAAAAAACCCAGCTGGAGATCTTGATCGATAATCTCTGGTGCCGACAATCCGGCCTGACGAAGTTTTGTCGCAATCTCAATAAAACGATCACAAGGTTCTTTGTCCGGTGGCGCATCCATCACTACCCAGGACTTTTCACCTTGTTGTAGGCGCTGATACGATCTAAAACTGGCATCTTCGGATGCAGAACTTAGAGTATAATCATGGTAGCCAAGGCTATTTAGCCATCGCGCCATTTGTTGAAGTCTATCGCTCATATAAAATGTGGTAGGTTGTTGTTTAATGTGACATGGTAATTATCGCTATTATCCAGTTTTAACTTGCTAGGAAGCAAACGATTATTCTATGTTTATCCAATCTTTAGCCAACCCGAGCAATCCATGACTAGCATCGAAAAGTTACTGACCTTGATGGAAAGTTTACGTACACCCAAAACTGGCTGCCCCTGGGACTTGAAGCAAACCAACGCATCTATTGCAGCGTACACGCTAGAAGAAACACACGAGGCACTCGACGCTATCGAACGTGACGATATGGACAATTTGAAGGAAGAGTTAGGCGACCTACTGTTTCATATTGTGTTTCATTGCCGTATCGCTCAAGAACGAGGTGCTTTTGATTTCGAACAGGTTGTGGAAGGCATTGTCACCAAAATGACCTACAGGCACCCACATGTTTTTGATCAGAACCACGAGGCCAGCACGGACGAAGAAACCCTCAAACAACAGTGGCAAGACCTGAAGGCTAAAGAGAAAGTGTCTTCTGGCGCTGCGTCAGCTCACTTTGGACATAACTCCATATCGCAACCCGCTATCAAAAGGGCCGTTAGCCTGCAACAAGAGGCCGCCGAATACGGCTTTGACTGGCCTAAGCTAAGCCTCGTCATTGACAAACTAGACGAAGAAGTCCTCGAACTAAAACAAGCGATAGAAAGCGGAGACCTTAAGCATGCTAGTGACGAACTAGGCGATGTTCTATTTGTTTGCCTGAATATTGCCCGCCACCTCAAAATTGATGCAGAGATGTCGATCCGTCATACCAATCAAAAATTTGTTCGCCGTTTTGATTATGTGAAGCAACAAATGCAGTCTTCTGATATTAATATGAGTCAGCAGGCGTTAGATCAAATGGAAGCTTTCTGGCAACAGTCAAAATCAGTCGTTGGATAAGTAGCAGGAGAACAGTATGGCTAGAAGTCGATTACAAACCGAACAGAAGATCCTCAAAGCCCTAGAGACCTTGTTGCTTGAACAAGGGTATCCAGCTGTAGGAGTCAATGCTATTGCTCGTCAGGCTGGTTGCGACAAGGTGCTCATTTACCGTTATTTTGACGGTCTAGATGGATTACTGCTGGCTTTTGCTGAAACGACTCAGCTTTGGTGGGAAGTTGACGACGTCATGAGCGAAACTGCCGATACTTTGGCAAGCCAACCATTACATGAATACCTGCAGACTTTATTGAAGCGACATGCTTCCTCTTTACAAGCAATGCCAGTCACGCTCGAGATTATGGCCTGGGAAATGTCAGAACAAAACAATCTAACTATTGCACTGGCTCGCACCAGAGCCGAGCGTGGTATGGCACTCATTAAAAAGATCCGAACACATTATGCTCAACCTAGTTTTGATGTGGGTGGCATTCTGGGTGTATTTGGCGCAGCCATCAACTATCTTGTAATCCGCACTCGAAAAGCACCACCGCAACATATGAAGGAAGAGTGGTGGCGGTTACAGCAAACCATCGCCAAGATGCTAGAGAATCAATCGTAAACTTTTCATGGGAAAGCTTGTAAACCGCGAACAGGCGGTACTCCGCGTTAGTGATATTGATCATACCGAACTCATCAATTTGCTGGCTCGTTACCAACTTGATGTTAAAATCACGCCAGATGGATGTGCGATCCCAGGTAGTTTTTGGGGTGATGAAGAGGCCGGCCTGATTGGGCAGGAAATTTTCTTAAGGCAAGACACACCGATACACTCGGCGTTACATGAAGCCTGCCATTTTATCTGCATGACCGGCGCTAGACGCAAACGACTCAACACCAATGCAGGTAACTTTGAGTCTGAAGAAAATGCGGTTTGCTACCTGCAAATATTGCTCGCGGACGATTTACCCTCACTGGGGCGGCAGCGTATGCTATCCGATATGGACGACTGGGGTTACAGCTTTCGCCTCGGTAGTACTAAGAACTGGTTTGAGAAAGACGCAGAAGAGCCACGTGAGTGGCTGCTGGAACACGAACTTATCGATAAGGAGAACCGTTCAACGTATCGGTTGCGTTCATAATTAACTTGACAACCTCCTACTCCGTGACCCTCAAAACCCCTGCGTGATTTTAAAACTAAACTAAACTAAACTTCATCCGATAACTCAAGAACAAGCAGGAGAAACTGAGTGGATATAGCTTCAATTATTGGTTTTATTTTGGCATTTGGAATAATTGGGAGCGCCATCATGATGGGCGGCCCCTTCATCATCTTCGTCAATCCGGCGTCGATTGTACTGGTCATCGGCGGCACCTTTGCCGTGACTTTAATGCGCGTCACATTCCGCGACTTTGTTGGGTCGTTTAAAATTGGGCTAAAAGCATTCTTCTATAAGCTTGACTCGCCTCAAACCTTGATCGACGAGTCAATAGAAATGGCCACTGTGGCGCGAAAAGAGGGCATTCTTGCACTTGAGGGTCGTGATATCAGCAATGCCTTTTTACAAAAAGGCATTAGCCTATGCATCGACGGTCATGCACCCGAAATTGTTAGCAACTTATTACGCAAAGAAATCAACCTGTCGATCGAACGGCATACCACTGGTGCAGATATGTTCAAGGCGATGGCAATTTATGCCCCTGCGATGGGAATGATTGGTACCCTCATTGGTCTGGTGCAGATGCTCGCGAATATGTCGGACCCTTCCTCAATTGGACCAGCAATGGCGATTGCATTATTGACCACACTATATGGTGCAATCATTGCCAACGCCTTTGCTCAGCCGCTGGCAGAGAAGTTAGTTTTGATTCGCGTCTATGAAAAGCGCAATAAGGATTTAATCTTTGAATCGATTAAAGGTATTCAAGAAGGCACTAACCCCCGTGTATTGAAACAATTGTTAGATGCCTACCTGCCTGAAGGCAAACGAGTAGTGGATGATTAACATTCCATCACTAGTAATTTTGAACCTGGTTTATTCTAAGATGGCGGTTTCGCCATGAGCGAAGAGTGTGAATGCCCTCCATGCGAAGATGGTCTGCCTGCTTGGCTGGCCACCTTCGCTGACTTGATGACGCTACTGATGTGTTTCTTTGTTTTGCTGTTATCTTTTGCCGAACTGGACATACTAAAATACAAGCAGGTCGCCGGTGCTATGAAATTCGCCTTCGGTGTTCAGCGTGATGTGAAGGCCACCGAAATACCTAAAGGCACCAATGTCATTGCCCAACAGTATAGTCCCGGCAAACCAGTTGAAGTGACGCCACTAGAAATAATGCGCGAAAAAACCACTGACGACACCAAAGTAAACCTTGATTTTTCTGATACCGATTCAAAAAACGATATGTCTCTTGGAGACACCGATGCCGAGGCTATCGTTCAAGCAAAAGCAGCTCTAGAAGCACAAGAACAAGCAAAAGAATTACAGGATGAATTAGATACTGCTATTGGTGATGGCTTATTAGACGTAGAGGCATTTGCAGATCGCGTGCTGATTCGCATTCGTGAAAAAGGTTCGTTCGGATCAGGAAAAACAGAGCTAAAAAAGGAATTCTTTCCTATTCTAAAGCTCATTGCCGACGTTCTAAATAAACGTAACGGCTTATTCATTGTCTCGGGGCACACCGATGATATCCCCATCGAAACCAATCAATTCCGCTCCAACTGGGACTTGTCAGCTGGTCGCGCCGCCAGTGTTGTTCACTATTTCATACAATATGGTAACATCGACCCAGAACGAATGGAGATTCGAGCGTTGGCCGACAACGAACCCATTGTGCCGAATGATAGCTGGGATAATCGAGCTCAGAATCGACGAGTCGAAATAAGCGTTCTTCATGGCAATCGTTTATCGATTGAGTTGGATTCACCCTCCCAAAGCGTTGATTTTTTCAACGACACCAAACCCGTTAATTGAGGTTAGCTATGTCCGATGAACGCCGACGCTATTTCCGTATCAAAGATACAGCCAACATTACTGTCTCACTGATCGACCCAAGCCAATTACAGACTAAGATCGATGATTTCTGGAATGAGCAACAAACACACGTAGCGCAAGCTGTGCCCCATCAGCTTAATCAGCAGTTAGAGCAGCATCTATCTGATTTCAAGGTGATTGAAAAACAAATGCCGGAATTGGCTCGTTACCTGACTGTGCTACAGGCTCAAGTCGACAGCCTGGGTGCTGAAGCATCACCTGAGCAAACACCAATTGCGAAAGATCGGCATGAAATATCCCTAAGTGGACAAAGCGTGGCCTACACCTCCGAACAAAAACTGACGACTGACGACACGGTAGAACTCTATTTGAAACTATCTACGACAGGGCAAACGATAAAAATTCTTGCCCAGGTAGTAAAAGTAGAACCGATTTCAGGAAAATTTAGAATTGTCCTCGACTTCACCCATATCTACGAGTCGGATCAGGCACTTTTGTTTAAACATATTCACGTCGAACAATGGAAAGATATTGCTGCTGGGCGATCGACACCTGACAGAACCCCTGATCGTAGATAACCATTACAGATAGAGCCACGAAGGCGTGGCCTGAACGCCAAAATGAAAACTCATCACTATTCGATTTGGCTAGACATGGGAACTAGGCTATTTCGAAACATCCACCAACCAGTCGCTTAATAACTTAGCCTGTTCTGATAAGGGCTGGTTGGTATCCCAAGTTAGGTAATAGGAACCCGGCGCTTTCATTTCCATATCACCCAATCGGACTAATTTATTTTGTTTGATTAGTATATTCACCTGACTATCCCATCCGAGTGCTACCCCTTGATTTTCTTCTGCAGCTTGTAACGCCACCACATAATTATTAAACCTTCTAAAATTAGACTCGGGCAATACGACACCCCACTTCGCAATCCATCGATTCCACCCGATCCAGGCTGGATCGATACTCTCGAGCCGGAGAAGCGGTAAATTCGCCAATTGATCAGGAAGTGTTACATTATTTTTGTCAGCAAGCTGCTCGGCGAATAGTCGACCACAGACAGGGTAGATAATATCGTCAAACAAATGAGTAGCCGACTCCCCAGGCCAATGTCCGTCACCATATCGAATGCGAATATCGGCCGACCGAAAACCTTCATCATCTGGATTATCAGAGATGGCGTGATTCAGTGCGATTTGCTTATGCATGGCCCAAAAACCGCTGAGCCGTGGCATTAACCACAATGTGGCGAATGCGGTAGTTGCCCCAATGGTTATATTGGCGTTTTCACCGCGCATTTTGACGGCTTGCCATGCATTGCCAATATTGCGAAAGCTGCTACTGAGGACCTGATGAAGCTCTAACCCGGCTTTAGTCAATTCAACGCCACGATGATGTCGTTTAAAAACCGCTAAGCCTAAATCGATCTCGAGTAATTTAATTTGTCGGCTAACGGCACCTAAAGTGACGCCCAACTCGGCCGCGGCTTGGGTTAAGCTGCCGTGACGTGCGCAGGCATCAAAGGTATTTAGCCCAGTTAAACTGGGTAACTTATAGTGTCGTCGTGCCATCTGATGAATTCCAACCTAATATTGATTATCGCTATACAGTCTGCTTATTGGCTTAGGTCACATAACTCCAGTCCAAATCCCTAATACCTCGATTAGCAGGTGTCGCTGTCGACCTACTGAGCCATCTTGATAATTGACTTCGAACATTAAACCGCCTTGAGTTGAACGATAAGTCTTGTTGGTATTAGCACGCTAGATTAAAACAATCATTAGAGATCAGACTTTACTTAAAGTAAAGCATTAGCGATTTTTTTGAATATTGCCAAATTACTCAATTGAAGGCAATGTACTCCCTAATACTTATTTGAATCCTATACCTTATACACTGTGGGAAAAATCCAATGTTGCGCACTAATCAGGGAATCACCTCTTTCGATTTAGATATCGGCTCTGTCTTGAAACCTATCACCCAAGCCTCTGGCCTACCCAATGTGGTTTATACCGACGCTGACTATATGCGACACGAGCGCGACCAGGTACTCGGCACTAGCTGGGCTGGTTTATGGTTTGCTAGCGACTTACCTGAGCAGGGCTATGCCAAACCAGTAGAATTTATGGGATTACCTTTGGTCATCACCCGTAATAAACAGAACCAAATAAAGGTGTTTCACAATGTATGCAGTCATCGAGGTACGGTTCTGGTTAAGGAAGAAATTTCGGTGCAAGGTGTTTTGCGCTGCCCGTACCACTCTTGGAGTTACAATCTCGATGGAGACTTAATGGGCACGCCCCATATTGGTGGTGTCGGCGAGCATAAAGCCGATGGCTTTAAACATTGCGACCACGGCCTCAAGCCAGTCCGCAGCGCTATATGGATGGATACCATTTTCATTAATCTATCGGGCGATGCGCCTGAGTTCGATCAGTACATCAAACCACTGTCAGCCCGCTGGCAAACGTTTCTTGGCGAAACAGGTCTAGGCCATTTACAGAGCGCCATTAATGGCAAAGGCATGCAGATCGAAATCCAGTCCAACTGGAAACTGGCGGTAGAGAACTATTGCGAAAGCTACCACTTGCCCTGGATTCACCCTAGTCTTAACAGCTATTCAAAGCTCGAAGACCATTATCATATTATGATAGAAGACGATTTTTCCGGTCAGGGCAGTTATGCTTATCGGCTATCGGCCGAAGTAGGTACGGCATTACCACGCTTCCCAGAATGGCCACAGGACAAATTAGCGCAGGCTGAATATGTGTCATTTTATCCAAACGTGCTGCTCGGCATTCAAGCAGATCACGCCTTTGTGATGATTATCGAGCCAGTATCCCCAAACAAATCAATTGAGCATTTACGATTATTTTATGTGGGCGACGAAGCACTTGATGACGATTTAGCGGCAAGCCGAAATGCCACTCTGGAATCCTGGCGGGTAGTTTTCAGTGAAGATATCGATGCCGTCGAAGGTATGCAAAAAGGCCGCTCATCACCAGGTTACACAGGCGGTGTGTTCTCGCCGGTAATGGATAACCCAACGCATCACTTTCATCAGTGGGTAGCGCGTAAACTAAAAGCCACTATCTAATTTTAGATGCCCTTAACTCGAATGCCACAGCTTAAGGGGTTACTAAGGCTAGGCTAATTCGTTTGTTTTGCTTACCCTTGTTTTTTATTTTGGTCACGATCACTTCACCAATCTCTGCCGTATTATTCACATGCGTGCCTCCGCAAGGCTGATAGTCGGTATCCAGAATGGTCACTGTCCGTATGCTGCCTTGCCCTTTGGGTGGCTGCACCGACATGGTACGGACCAGACCAGGGTTTTGCGCTAGTGCCTCATCGGTAATCGAACCAATGGTCACGCCCAACTGGCTATTGATTAAACGATTCATTTCTATCGTCAAATTATCTTTATCGACAATCTGTCCTTGTAGATCAAAATCGATACGACTGTCTGTTTCACCTATCGAGCCACCCGTTGCCTGGGCCGTGATTAGATGACACATTAAATGCATACTGGTGTGCATCCGCATGAGACGATGACGCCTTTCCCAATCTAGCACCATATCAACACTAGCACCCACCCTAAAAGTCGATAGATCCTCTGTACTGAGATGATGAATAATCGTGACTTTATCTTCTGCAAAATAGGTATCTGTAACACGATATTTATCGCCATTTAATATCAGTACCCCAGTATCACCGGGCTGCCCACCCCCAAGTGGATAAAAGATAGTCGACTGCATTACAATGCCATCATCTAACACGGCAACAATTTCACTCTGATGCTTTTTTTGGTAGCTGTCTTGGTAAAATATTTTTTCTGTCATCGAACTATCGCTCTCGTTAAGTCTTACAATAGGCCATCTCTAAAATTGCACTTTTCTTCGATTGCAGCGTGGCCTCGTGGTCCCTACTGTTGGCAGCACCGTGCTAGTGCGCTAGCCCGGTCGATCCTCATGTACTTCATGTACACTGCGGTTCTCCGGGCGGTGCTTCCTTGCAGTTATTGGCATGGATGGCATGTATGCCTATTTGGCCTCGTAACCGCTACTGTTGGTGCAGGAACACAAAAGCAAGTCACGAAAAATCACTATTTTTTGAGGCACCCAATAGTTACTCATCAGAGATTTTGACGCAAGCGACAAATCATGAATTCTGAATCATCCCCCAAATTGCCTCAACGCAAGATAATTCATATCGATGCCGATTGCTTTTATGCCGCTGTCGAAGTGCGTGATAATCCGGCGCTAAAAGGTTTGCCAATCGCCGTTGGTGGCAACGCCGACCGTAGAGGTGTTATCGCAACCGCTAGCTACGAGGCGCGGCAGTTTGGTATTCACTCCGCTATGGCCAGTGCAACCGCGCTAAAACGCTGCCCACAATTAGTATTGGTGCCGGGCCGAATGACGGCCTACCGCGAGGCCTCGCGTCAAATGCGAGACATATTTTCGGACTATACTGATTTAGTCGAACCTGTCTCACTAGATGAAGCCTTTCTGGATGTATCCAACTGTGACCGCTGTAGAGGTAGCGCTACCTTAATCGCCAGTGAGATTCGCCAACGCATAGCCGACGCAGTGGGTATCACTGTTTCTGCTGGCATTGCGCCTAATAAATTTATTGCTAAAGTCGCGAGCGATTGGCATAAACCGAATGGGCAGTGTGTCGTCACGCCAGAGCGGGTTAGTGAGTTTTTACAAGATTTACCGGTTAAGAAAATATGGGGCGTCGGCAAAGTAACTGCAGCACGATTGGAAAAGAGAGGCATTAAGTCCTGCGCTGATGTGCGCCAACATTCTTTGTTTGAGTTTGTCCAAATGTTCGGCAACTTTGGGGAACATATCTATAAGCTTGCGCACGGCGAAGATAACCGCCCCGTTGTTTCCCAATGGCGTCGAAAATCAATGAGTGTTGAGAATACCTACCCAGAAGATTTACCCGACCTGGACAGTTGCATCGAAAAAATACCTGCCTTAATTACGGAGCTAAAGAAACGCTTGGAAAACCTCGACGCCGACTATAGTGCCCAGAACAGCTTCCTGAAAATGAAATTCAAAGATTTCACCCAGACCACTATAGAACGACAGGGCAGCACACCCATTTTAGCGGATTATCGGTGCCTTTGCGAAGAAGCGTGGCTACGCAAAAAGTTACCTGTCAGACTCCTCGGGATCGGTGTTAAGTTAAACGATTTAACTGAGAACAGCGGTCAGCTCGACTTGTTTATGGATACTGATCAAAACTAATCAAGCCCAGTTTATCCTACTACAAATAATGTTTGAAACAGTCTTCCGAAAAGACTTTGACTTGATGGAGCCTCTAAAAACTGTGTTGTTTAGAGCCCCCCCCAAAAGCTATGTCGATAGGGTTGGCGATAGCTCAATCGTCATTTTTGCACCATGCATCGCATAACCCACCTTTTCGATTTGCTTGATCACATCATCCTGATCTATTGCTGAATGGACTTTACCTTTCTCAATTTCCAAACGGGTTCTAAAAGGGGATAGAGATAGAAGATCAGAGTCAATAGAGTCAGGTAGTATCAATGCGTCAACACGTGTGCCTTTCGCAACACTGAGGTATTTGTCTCCACATTTTGCACTTTGGTAGATATCAATTTTCAAAATTTAGGCCTCGTTAGGTTCGGTTCGTTATCGAGTAGCGATAAGTGGTAACAGTGTAATTATTCGTAGGTACAAAAATAAGCTGTTTCGACAGCAACCTTCACTTCAAACTTCTGGTTAGCATCGATTATAAAATGTTCCCCCTTGGTATAGTCTAACCATTCGTCACTATCTGGCAGTTTCACCGTTAACATGCCACTGACAATGCTCATTACCTCTTTTTGACTAGTGCCAAACTCGTATTCGCCAATGCCCATTACACCCACTGTCGCGGACAATGTGCTAGTCTGAAATCCGATTGATGCCACTTGCCCATCAAAGTATTCATTTACTTTAAACATGTTTGATCACCCTATTGTTGGCCGAACTAGACCTGACTAGGTTCGCCCAGATTTAAAAAAGACCATATTCTAACTTGGATAGAGGGCAGCAGAAAGCAGCTCTGTGATATTTATAGTTTTCACCTTCGCGCCTTGAGATTTAATGGTACGAGATAAGGCGTGAAAAGCATCTTGATCTTACCGTTCAAAGCCCACTGTGGGCGCCCCCTAGCTTTTTTTGAACAGAATTCAAATAATCCCGTTCATGGTGAACATCGTCACTCCTGCGCATCCATGCGCTCGTGACATACCGTTCATCCTGAACATCGTCACTCCTGCGCATCCATGCGCTCGTGACATACCGTTCATCCTGAACATAAAAAAGCCCCGCATTGCGGGGCAGTTTTAATATGGCGGAGAGCGAGGGATTCGAACCCTCGATACGGATTAACGTATACGCCCTTAGCAGGGGCGCGCCTTAAGCCACTCGGCCAGCTCTCCATAATTTAATTTGATAAAGCGGCGGGAACCGCCGCTTTATTTTTACCTCAGCTAATCAGTGATTAGCTTTCGAGTTTATTACCTATCTGATCTTCATCATGGTCAAGATCAAGGTCTTGGTCTTGGTCTTGATCCTGGTCCTGTCCTTGCTCTCGACCCTCTCCACGTGCTTCTTCTGCTTTGATACGGTCGTAAATCTCTTCTCTATGTACCGCTATTTCGCGTGGCGCATTCACGCCAATTCTAACCTGATTTCCTTTAACACCTAGAACAGTGACCGTCACTTCGTCACCTACCATTAAAGTCTCTCCAATCCGCCGAGTTAATATCAGCATATAACTTCTCCTATTAAATACATTACAGTAATCTCGACCTGATATTGCATACAGGCCATCCACTAATTATTATTATTATATTGCCCTAAACTCGTTAAGAACTACGCGCATTCTACCCAACTAATGTTACAAGGGCTAGCTTTCAGACTCTAAATCGAAGCCATCGTGTAATGCCCGAACACCCAACTCTAGGTATTTCTCGTCAACAACAACTGAAACCTTAATTTCAGATGTCGAAATCATCAAAATATTTATTCCTTCTTTGGCGAGCAGTTCAAACATTCTGCTCGCAATACCAGCATGTGATCGCATTCCTACACCAACAATCGAAATTTTGGCGATGTGCTTATTACCTGTTGCAAGACGGGCATTTAGTTCTTTTGCAGTTTTGCTTAACGACTCAAGCGCTGCATCATAGTCATTTCGATGCACTGTAAATGTGAAGTCTGTTGAGCCATCTGCACTAACATTCTGCAGAATCATATCTACTTCGATGTTCGCATCAGAAATAGGGCCCAAAATTTTGTATGCAATTCCCGGTGTATCAGAAACACCATTCACTGTCAGCTGGGCTTCGTCACGGTTAAATGCAATGCCCGATATTAGTGCTTGTTCCATAATATCGCCTGCCTCGTATTCTGAGGTTATTAGGGTTCCTTCGCCTGGTTCAAATGAAGATAGAACACGCAGCGGAACATTATACTTCTGAGCAAATTCTACCGCTCTGATTTGTAATACTTTTGAACCAAGGCTCGCCATTTCGAGCATCTCTTCAAAGGTAATAGTATTCAACCGAGTCGCGTTAGGTACTACACGAGGGTCGGTTGTATAAACGCCGTCAACGTCTGTAAAAATCTGGCATTCGTCAGCACCCAGAGCAGCTGCCAATGCAACACCGGTTGTATCTGACCCACCACGCCCTAGCGTAGTAATGTTTGACTGCTCGTCGACACCTTGAAACCCTGCAACAACAACTATAGTACCTTCATCAAGATCTCGCTGAATATTTTCGTTATCAATCGATTTGATGCGCGCCTTATTATGCGCACTATCAGTAACGATACGTACCTGCCCACCGGTGTAAGATTTTGCTCGGTATCCACGCTTGCCTAACGCCATCGCTAATAGTGCGATCGTTACTTGCTCGCCCGTGGTGAGCAATACGTCCAGTTCGCGCCCTTTCGGATTTGGGCTTATCTCGTCCGCTAACACCATCAGTCGGTTAGTTTCGCCACTCATTGCAGACAGCACGACGACCATGTCATTGCCCTGTTCTTTATAGGCAATAACTTTGTCTGCGACTGCTTCGATACGCGCTATAGAGCCAACCGAAGTACCACCGTATTTTTGGACCAGTAAGGGCATTAGTTATGCAAATAAAAATGTGCGAGTAAAAACGAGGCGGGAGTATAGAAAATATCAACTCATTTGTATAACGAATTCTATCAATTTATTGCCATTGTGAGCAATTAAATCTGGCTCTCTATCCAAGAGGCCACTGACGCCAACGCTTTTTCCAAGTTTTGTGGCTGGGTCCCGCCAGCTTGAGCCATATCCGGTCGGCCACCGCCTTTGCCTCCACATTGCTCAGCGACAAATTGCGCAATATCACCCGCTCGAATCTGACTAGTTTCGGCTTTAGTTACGCCGGCAATAATACTTACTTTACCGTCTTGACTACTCGCCAAAACAACCACAGCAGCTACTAGTTTATTCTTCAATTGATCCACGGTATCTCGAAGCGTTTTCGAATCAGCCCCCTCCAGCACAGCGGCTAAAACTTTAATACCTTTAACATCTGACGCCTGACTAACCAGATCACCGCCCGCTTCTGCCGCCGCCTTTGATTTTAGCGCTGCCAGTTCTTTTTCTTGCACACGAAGGTTACTCTGTAATTGCTGGATTCGATCGACAAGATCATCTCGACTCGATTTCAGCGCTTGCGCTGCATTGTCTATCTTATTCTCACAATCAATAAAGCGTCGAACTGCGTCACGGCCAGTGACCGCTTCGATTCGTCGAACACCCGAGGCAGTACCCGTTTCGAGTGTCATTTTAAACAGACCAATATCGCCGGTTCTTTGCACGTGCGTACCACCGCATAGCTCGACTGAATCAGAGCCGATACTCAATACTCTAACGACATCACCATACTTTTCACCAAATAACGCCATAGCGCCAGTCTCTTTGGCCGCGTTCATGTCCATCAACTTGGCGTTGGTTGGCACGTTAAGACGGATTTGGTCATTCACCCATGTTTCGATTTGGGTTATTTCATCTTTAGTCAAAGGTTGATAATGTGAGAAGTCAAAACGTAGCTTTTCTGCATCGACCAGCGATCCTTTTTGCTGGACGTGCTCGCCCAAAATTTGTCTTAACGCCTCATGCATCAAATGGGTTGATGAGTGATTAAGCATAACTGCCTGCCGGTGCCCTGTATCGATTGCCGCATGGATAGCGTCGCCAACACTTAACTGACCACTACTGAGCTGTCCTACGTGCAGGTAAACATCGCTTTGCTTCTGGGTGTCCGTGATCTGGAACCTGCCATCACCGATCCTTAAATCTCCCGTATCACCGACCTGTCCACCCGATTCGGCATAAAAAGGGGTTTGGTCGAGTATCAGAATGGATTGATCTCCATTGTCGAGTGTATTGATTGGCTTGCCGTCTTGCAGGATAGCGATGACTCTGGCATCGGCACTATTGTGCTCATACCCCAAAAAGCCGGTTGCAATATAACCATCAAGATTAAATTGCTTGCTGACCGCACCAAACTGGCTAGACGCTCTCGCTCGAGTTTTTTGGGCTTCCATTTCGGTTTCAAAAGCAGCTAAATCTATTTCTAGCCCTTGCTCTCTAGCGACGTCAGCGGTTAGATCAACTGGGAACCCAAAAGTGTCATACAGTTTAAAAACAACGGGACCACTGATTATATTACCATCAAGCTCACTGATTGTTTGTTCAAGAATGCGCATGCCCAATTCGAGTGTCTCAGCAAACCGCTCTTCTTCTTTTTGTAATACACGAGCGACATGATCGCGATGCTGGGTCAGCTCGGGGTAGGCTTCACCCATTAAATGATCTAGGGTGGCAACCAACTGATAAAAGAAAGGCTTTTTGCAGCCCAGTTGATGACCATGACGGGCAGCGCGACGAATGATACGCCTAAGCACATAACCTCGGCCCTCGTTCGAAGGTAAAACACCATCAACGACGAGGAAGGCACAAGATCGAATATGATCAGCAATGACACGTAGCGATTTGTTTTCTAGATCATTAATGCCGGTTAACTCACCTGCTGACTTGATCAGAGTCTGAAATAAATCGATATCATAGTTATTGTGGACGTTTTGTAAGATAGCAGCGAGTCGCTCTAACCCCATACCGGTATCGACAGACGGTTTGGGTAGTGGGTTCAAGACACCCTGCTCGTCACGGTTGTACTGCATGAAAACCAAGTTCCATATTTCGATATAACGATCACCATCTTCTTCTGGCGTGCCTGGAGGACCCCCTTCGATTTCTGGGCCGTGATCATAAAAAATTTCACTACAGGGGCCACAAGGGCCTGTGTCACCCATCGACCAGAAATTATCGTTCGTACTAATACGGGTTAACTTCGCAGGATCAATGCCAATTTTATTGAGCCATATATCGGCGGCTTCATCATCTTCGGAATAAACGGTTATCCAAAGTTTATCAACCGGCAGGCCGATAACATCAGTCAGAAAATCCCAAGCGTAGAAAATTGCTTTTTCTTTAAAGTAGTCACCAAAACTAAAGTTACCCAGCATTTCGAAAAAAGTATGATGTCTCGCCGTGTAGCCAACATTCTCTAGGTCATTATGTTTGCCACCTGCTCGAACACAACGTTGCGATGTTGTCGCCGTGCTATAACTTCGTTTGTCACTGCCCAAGAACACATCTTTAAATTGCACCATGCCTGCATTTGTAAACAGTAGCGTGGGGTCGTTGCCTGGAACGAGTGGGCTAGAGGCCACAATCGAATGTCCGTGACCTTCAAAGTAGGTTAAAAATTTGTTCCGTAATTCAGCGCTGGTAGTCATATTTTTTCGAGTCTTGATACATAGACAACCCACAAAATATTTTGCGCGTTGTCTGTAATAATGATGATTTCGATCGGCAGAGCCGTTATTAGGGACCTGTCGGACTTAGGGTGGATCTACTGCGGAAAAGCCATTTAGGCCAGATTTTCCGATCCAATTCGTTGAATAGACCAACTATTCGCCTCACTCGATCAAAAATTCTGACTCACAATGACATTCCCTCGTTACGATTCCCTAAGTCCGACAGACTCCTAGCGGAATAATCGCATGACTGACTCGGGAGAAAAACCCCTATTTTGTAAAAAACGCGCCTGTTTTATTTTTTGAGCATAATCAGTCGGGATTTCCTGCCCATATTTCTTTAGCCGTTGTTTCTCCAGTAATGCATTCCAATCAGTTGAAAGCGCTGACATATGCTCGTCTACCAGAACACTATCAACGCCTTTCTGGCGTAACTCATGGGCTATTTTTACTGGGCCAAGGCCGGCATTGATTCTATGGTTAGTGTAGCTTTCGGTGAACCGAGTGTCGCTTTGCAAATTCCTTTGTTGCAGCACGTCGAGCGCAAGTTCGATTTCATCACTATCAAACTCTCGCAGTTTCAGTTTTTGGCGTAACTCGTGCGCCGAGTGCTCCCGGCGCGCAAGTAAATCCATTGCTTTGTTTCTAGCGCTCATTTCTGGCACTCATTCACGGTACTTATTCCTGTTTAAGGTCTACCGCACACTTCATAATGGTAACTAGATTTCTTCTAACTCGGCTTGAACATTGGCTTCCTTCACATCATTGTTAGCCTTTTCAGATGGCTTAGGCAGAAGTTCTTCACGAATTTTATGCTCGATTTCAGCCGCCATTTCGGAATGTTCCTTCAGGAATTGACGTGAGTTATCCTTGCCTTGCCCAATGCGCTCTTCGCCATAGCTATACCATGCACCGGCCTTATTCACAAAACCAAGCTTAACGCCAAGATCGATTAGCTCACCCTCGCGAGAGGAACCTTCCCCGTATAAAATTTCGAACTCACACTGCTTGAAAGGTGGCGCTACCTTGTTTTTGACGACTTTAACTCGAGTCTCATTACCGACCACTTCATCACCACGCTTAATCGCACCAATTCGACGTATATCGAGGCGCACCGAGGCATAAAATTTCAGCGCATTACCACCAGTGGTTGTTTCAGGGTTTCCGAACATGACACCAATTTTCATTCGAATTTGGTTAATGAAGATTACCATCGTATTCGAGCGTTTAATGTTACCGGTTAACTTGCGCAAAGCCTGTGACATCAAACGAGCCTGCAAGCCCATGTGTGAATCACCCATGTCGCCTTCGATTTCAGCCTTTGGAGTCAAAGCAGCAACCGAGTCGACAACAACAACATCGACACCGCCAGAGCGTACTAACATGTCGGTAATTTCAAGTGCCTGCTCACCTGTATCGGGTTGAGAGACCAATAAATCATCAATTTCAACACCTAGCTTTGCCGCATAGGATGGATCAAGCGCATGCTCAGCGTCGACAAATGCAGCTGCACCCCCTAGTTTTTGGCATTCAGCAACTACCTGCAAGGCTAATGTAGTTTTACCCGAAGATTCCGGCCCGTAAATTTCGACGACTCGACCTCGTGGCAAACCGCCTATACCTAACGCAACGTCGAGTGACAATGAACCGGTTGAAATAACGCCGATGGTATTGTCGACGCCGGAGTCGCCCAAGCGCATGACTGCACCCTTACCAAATTGCTTTTCGATTTGACCCAGTGCAGCGTCGAGTGCTTTCTTTCTATTTGCGTCCATTGTTGTTACCTATTCGTTATTGATCTGGTGTGATGTGTTTTGTTATTGAGCTATTTCTTAATTAGCCAAGTCACAATGAGTTAAATTATCCCACAGACTAGAGAGAACATAAAGAGAACTTTTTGGCTAGTGGAATTAACCTCATTGCGGTTGTGCTTATTCAGCTGTCTAAATCTGTTTTGTGGTGCTACTTTAATACTCTAGTAGCTCACAGGGTGAGCCACTATGAAAAGATTGCGAATATTATTCAGTATTACGCCTTAAGTAGGTAAAGAAGCTGCTCGACGGCGGCTTCCATCGTCCTTAATCGAATCATTTCTCTGTCACCATCAAATACAAATTTTTGAGTGCGTATACGATTTTGACCTGCGATGCCAATCCACACAGTGCCGACTGGTTTTTCATCACTGCCGCCGCCTGGACCTGCGACGCCTGTTACCGCAATCGAATAGTCGGCATGGCTATGCTTTAAAGCGCCGAGGGCCATCGCTGTCGCAACCGGCTCACTGACGGCACCATATTGCTCAATGACTGATTCGGAAACGCCTAGCATTTCTACCTTTGATTCATTGCTATAGGTAACAAAACCGCGTTCGAACCAGTCCGAGCTTCCGGCTAAATCGGTAAATGTTTTAGCGATTAAACCTCCAGTGCAGGATTCGGCCGTGCATACTTTTGAATTTGCATTACACAAGGCGTCTGCGAGCTGGGTTACTAATTCGGTCGTTCGGTTAGTTGTCATTGTTTTTACCTAGCACTCGCTTCAATAGCAGCTTGATAGAATTGATCGACGGCTTCGGTGCTGCTGGTCGGAAAAGCGAAATGCATGGGTACTAGAGAAGTATTTTGCTTTTGCTCATCGTCCGTGGCTTGGCCAAACCAGAATTCCGATTTACCTTCCTCCCCGAAACCCGCCCAACCCAGCACCTCTATATTTAATTCAATTATATTTAATTCAATGCCTAGTGGTGCGAGGGCTTTCGAATAGAAAGCTCCGCTCATATCGTAATTTGATATAGCAATGCCAATGTGATCGATCATTCTAATACCTCTGCCATGCCTACCTGCCACTTTTCTTGAAGCTCGTACAAAAATATCATAAAACCCTATAAAATGTCGCTACCAAAAATTGTCATCGTTAATAAAGAAGCCCGATGAGTAGAACCACTGCAACCCGACCGACGCCAGCCCCTAACAACTGACTATCGGCGAAGAGCCAGCCTAGTGGCAGGTGAACCTACATAGCGGTTGTTGATCTGAATATAATCTCGAATAAAGCGCTCTGAATTACCGAGAAAAAACGTCTATAGAACCCAACTGGAAATGAGTCTGTACCAACCCTGCGTCCTGCCTGGCTCGGTTATGGTATAGCCCAAAGCCTCATAGCCTCGCTTACGTTTAGGGAACATACGCTCCAGCATTGGCAGGGAGTAATCGACATAGTCGGCAATATAGGGTCACCCATAATTGATATCTGGCTTATCAGACAGACTTACCCATTCCAATATGATCTAATGCAATACACCTTGCTTGATTAGTTAAATATGGAATAACATTGCGCCATAAACAACTAGCTGTTGGGTTCCCGTGAATGAATAGCATGGTTTCACCTTCGCCTTCATCATATAGTGAATTTTACTTCCCTTTACACCAATGAATTTTGATTCGAATAGGAACGCTGCTAAGATTTCTTTTTTGGTGTTCATTTTCTCGTGTCCCTAGTGATTCTGTATTTGCATTAATTATCCAAGTCCTGTGTAACCCGAACGGCTATGTTCGAAAAGTTGTTAGAAATCAACAACTGGTTCAAACATAGCCACCTGACTGGCATAACTGACATAAAACTAGAGATAAGTATCGGAGTCAATATAGGCAAATATATATCTAATATTTTATTCCTGCTCTTTTTAATATCACTTAAGCTTTAAACCTTTTTATTTCCTGTTTCCAAATAGAACTTCAACTCTTCAGCCAGCTCCTGAGCAGATGACGTTAGGCCCATTTTAATCTTGGTTTCCATTTCTGTTTCTAATGGCATTTTAGGTTCCACAACGAATTCCATTAAAACAATCGTAAAATTTTCATCCGTAGTAAACAGAGACCATTGTGAACCTGCTGTTTTTGCAAAATCTGGCGCGCCTTTGGTGATTACGTAGGT
Source organism: Polaribacter sp. (assembly GCA_047615545.1). Lineage (GTDB taxonomy): Bacteria > Pseudomonadota > Gammaproteobacteria. The sequence continues at coordinate 15,061 of JBLHID010000004.1, read as the reverse complement.
TAATGTGTGTTTAGCTGGGTCAAAGGCTGTAAGTTCTTGTATTGTATTCCCTCGGTCTGTTTTAGTATCTCGAAGAGAATAGTCAAGCCCCTTAAACTTTGCTTCACCTCCTGGCTTTGATGTTTTAAAATTACCTGACCACTTATCAGCATACCCATATTGGTTACCCATAACTTCCCATACTTCTTGTATAGGTTTATTGATGGTTAGTTCTATTTTAATTTTCATTAAGTACGATCCTTTAGTTATTATTAATTGCCAAATTTCACAAGGTTGTTCGTTTGACAATTTTTTAAATTATTCAACTCTACTATTATCAAAAGTGAGATAAATAGATAGTTTATAAGTCGCTCATGCCACCGTCGGCATTAATCTGCCCACCAATAACAAAGCTTGAGTCTTCTGATGCTAGAAAAAGTGCTACTTTTGCAATTTCTGATGGTTGGCCGATACGTTTCATTGGCAGCATTTCTAACATTTGCTTAAACATTCCGTCTAATGCTTCTGCAGGAAGTCCCAATTTTCCAAAAATAGGAGTGTCTATAGGTCCAGGGTTAATTACGTTCACTCGTATATTTCGATCTACAAGCTCAGACGACGCTGTTTTTGCTAGAGACACTAGTGCCGATTTACTTGCCGCATAGGCACTCGTTGCAGGCATGCCTATATTGATGGCGGAAGTCCCGGTTAGAATGACAGATGCGCCTTGGTTCAAAATAGGAATTGCTTTTTGTAGACCGAAATAAGCTCCTTTAAAGTTGATATTCATCATTAGATCGAACTGTTCTTCTGTGGTGTGTTCTATAGGAGAGAACTGTGCGACACCTGCGTTCAAGAATAAAACATCTAGGGTTTTGTCATCTTCTTTAACTTTATTAAATAACATGTCCATGTCCGTTAGCTTTGACGAGTCCGCATTAACACCAATAGCTTTAGAACCTAATTGCGATACGGCTGTATCAAGTGCTTCTTGGTTGCGGCCAGTAATATATACCTTGGCGCCTTGATTAATGAACTCTTGAGCTGTTGCTAGGCCTATTCCACTACTACCGCCTGTTACCACTGCAATTTTCCCATCTAGCTTTCCCATTGAAAGTCTCCTCAAATTGAATTACTATATCGATTGATACAGAAGTAATATTATAGCGATCACTACAGAAGTCAAGGCTTTATTATGACAGCAGGACGACCACGAACATTTGATACAGATAAAGCCCTTCAGAAGGCTCAATTAGCATTTTTCGAATTGGGTTATGAAGGGGCGTCATTATCCATATTGACCAAAGCTATGGGCATTAGTAGTCCAAGTTTATATCTTGCGTTTGGTGACAAAGAAAAGCTATTTATTGCTGTTTTGAATAGATACTATATCCCTCGTTTTGAACTTACAAAATCGGTTCTTTTCGAATCAGGAAAAAGTACCTTGGATGCATTTATTTTGCTGATAAAAAACATAGTTGACGCCAGCGTTAGCTGTGACGTTAAGCAGGGGTGCTTACTTGTGAACTCCTCCATTTATATGGGCCGGCGATACCCTGCTTTAGAATCAAAGCTCCAAGAACTGCATGCTAAGCATGAATCATTATATTATGATCGATTAATATTAGGTGTTAAGGCAGCAGATATTGTATCAACAGTAGACTGCAGAAAAGTGGCGCGATTTTTAACCTCTGCTTTAAATGGGCTATCTATTCAAGTCAGAATGCAAAAGCAGCCTTCAGAGATAAGGGATATTGGCGACGAAGCGATTAAATACTTAACCTATACATTGACGTAGCCGCTGTTCGTATCAATAAATAGACCATCACATTACCCAGGTGTCTGTAGTGGTCAAGTAAAACTGGCCACGGTATAAGAGACAAGACTGTACCTTGCCTCTGCTTTATTTGGTGGCAAGCCACCGTCATGTTGACGGGAAATATAGAGTCAGGCCTTTCCAGATCGCGTTTCAATACTTTTTACTATTCGGCTGATTGTCGTGTCGTGCTTACCATAGTGTTCACCGATCTCCTTTAATGTATAGGTGCCCGATAAGTAGGCTTGATAAAAAACAACAAAGAAAAAAAACAACAGAAAAACAACAGAGGACAGGCACTCTTAAAATCAATCGGAGAGTGCCTTTCCTTTTTTCCTCTTTGACTCCTGTCAAAAACCATTGCTTCCAGACTTCTCAAGTCCTAATTTGGCAAACACCATACAAAACCATCGCGAAACCCGATAATATGTCGCGAACCGAGATAAACGACCCGTATAACCAAGAGCTAAGAAAGACGCCCCTCATGAGTAAAACCACCGCAACCCAACCGACGCCAATGATTCAGCAGTTTCTGCGTATTAAAGCGGATCATCCCGATTCGCTTTTGTTTTATCGTATGGGTGATTTTTATGAGTTGTTTTTCGACGATGCCAAGCGCGCATCACGATTGCTGGATATCACGCTGACTAAACGCGGAACGGCGAATGGCGAGCCTATACCGATGTGCGGCATACCTTATCATGCGGCGGATAATTATCTCGCCAAACTAGTGAAAGCGGGTGAGTCGATTGCCATTTGTGAGCAAGTCGGTGACCCGGCAACCAGTAAAGGGCCTGTTGATCGGCAGGTGATGCGAGTGGTGACGCCAGGCACCTTGACCGACGAGGCATTATTGCAGGACCGTCGAGAGAATTTACTCAGTTGTATCTTTCAACATTCATCTAGGCAACAAAAATCTGGCCAGCAAATCTCTGGTTGGGGAATCGCCTCACTGGAAATCAGTTCGGGTCGATTTACGGTCAGTCAGCTGGGGCTGAATGACTCTTTAGTCGGTGAGATAGCTCGCCTAAATCCAGCTGAAATTATTTATTGCGATGACCAGAAGCTACCACTCGAACCCGCGCAGCTAAAACAAGCGCACTCAATGCCGACCTGGTACTTCGAGCTTGAAACCTGCACCCGATTACTTTGCGAGCAATACCAAATTCACGATCTGGATGGCTTTGGCTTGACTGATTTGCCACTCGGAATTTGTGCCGCTGGCTGTTTGTTGCAATACATCAAAGACCGATTGAAGACATCTCTGCCACATTTGCAATCGATTCGAATTGATCAAGTGTCGGATGTTTTATTGATCGATGCCAATAGTCGAAAAAACCTAGAGCTGATTCAGTCGATTAATACCGAGGCTAGCGAGCATAGCCTGTTACATGTCATCGACTTTTGTCAGACCGCGATGGGGCACAGGGAGTTAACTCGCAATCTGCAAAAGCCGATCCGTAATCAAACAGTGGTTCGTGAGAAATTGCAGGCGGTGGATAGTTTACTCGACAACCGTCAATTCGAAGTAGCCGCTGAAGCCATGAACTCAATCGGTGATATCGAGCGTATTCTGGCGCGTATTGCATTGCTATCAGCGCGGCCACGTGATCTAAGTACGTTGATGGCAACGCTCGCATTATTACCTCAATTACAAAGTCAGTTAGAAAACATCGATAGCCCTTTGATCCGTACCCTATCAGAGCAAATTTCGACTCACCCACAAACACTCGCATTGCTCGACTCAGCAATCATCGACGAACCGCCAGTTTTAATCCGCGATGGCGGCGTGATCAAGCTAGGGTTTGATGCCGAACTCGACGAGCTACGCGGCTTAAGTTCAAATGCAGATCAGTTCTTAATTGATATGGAGAATGAACAAAAGCAAAAAACAGGCATCAATTCCCTTAAGGTTGCCTACAACCGTGTGCATGGTTTTTATATCGAAGTGAGCAAACTGCATTCAGATGCAATTCCGCCTGAGTACGTTCGCCGTCAAACTTTAAAAGGTGTCGAGCGTTATATCACGCCTGAACTCAAGTCATTTGAAGACAAGGTTTTGAGCGCCCGCGAACGCTCTTTATCACGCGAAAAACATCTTTACGAGTTACTACTAAAACAACTGGGCGAACAGCTCACCGCCTTACAACACTGTGCCTTCGGGCTGGCTCAGCTAGACGTCTTACTTAGCTTCGCCAATTGTGCCGATACCTACCAATGGTCAGCGCCAACATTAGTCGAAGACCCAATACTCGATATTCGCGACGGTAAGCATCCCGTAGTTGCGCAGATAATGCAGCAAGCGTTCATCGCTAACGACACGCAGCTTGACCAAAACAAACGCATGTTATTGATCACAGGCCCAAACATGGGCGGTAAGTCGACCTATATGCGTCAAACCGCACTCATTACTATTCTGGCTTACATGGGTAGCTACGTGCCCGCGTCTCAGGCGATTATCGGCCCCATTGATCAGATATTCACCCGCATCGGTGCTAGCGACGATTTATCGAGCGGGCGCTCAACCTTTATGGTCGAGATGACTGAAGCGGCGAATATTTTGAATAACGCCACACATAATAGCCTCGTATTGATGGACGAAATTGGTCGAGGTACCAGCACTTTCGACGGATTGGCACTGGCCTGGGCCTGTGCAGATCATCTGTCACAACAATCAGGCGCCTTAACGCTATTCGCCACCCATTATTTCGAACTCACCCAATTACCAGACCAATACGACAATATTTCTAACGTACACCTAGATGCGGTCGAGCATGGCGATGACATCATTTTCATGCATCGTGTAATGCCAGGCCCAGCCAATCAAAGCTATGGTTTGCAAGTCGCCAAGCTCGCTGGCGTGCCGAAGTCCGCACTCCAACTGGCGAAGCGTAAGTTGCATCAGCTAGAGCAGCAATCGAATGAAGCTGGGCCACAAATTGATTTATTCTCGATGGCAGCACTAGAGCCTGAGACCGAACAGTGCAATCCCACCATGGAAGCGTTATCTGCGATAGATCCAGATACATTAACCCCAAGGCAAGCATTAGATGAACTATATCGGTTAAAAGTACTGGCAAAAGAATAGCGTTACAAGGCAATATCATTTTCTGGCCTCGTATATCAATATAATCTACTTGAAGTTTGACTAAGGCCTAATTAGAATTCCGCGTTAATTTACCACTCTTAAACTTGGACTCACTAAATAGTGATCAACAGAGGCTCCGCATGACATTCGTCGTACTCGAAAACTGCATTAAGTGCAAATACATGGACTGTGTCGATGTCTGTCCCGTCGACTGCTTCCATGAAGGCCCTAACTTCCTCGTCATCGATCCAGATGAATGCATCGACTGCACACTTTGCGAGCCGGAGTGCCCAGCAGAGGCCATTGTATCGGAAGATGACATGCCCCCAGGCCAAGAAAACTTTCTTGCGCTAAATGAGGAACTATCCTTGATTTGGCCAGTGATAGCGGCAAGCAGGCCACCACCGGAAGATGCGGTAGAGTGGGATGGTGTTGAAGGCAAGCTAGAGCATTTGGAGCGCTAGACTGTCAGATCAAAATCTGGCTAGTAGGATTCGACTCAAGTACTCGCTGGTATATATGAGCCTAGTTTCTCTCCTACCACTAGATGGTTGGAAACAAAAAGGCCCGACTTGTTAGCCCACACAGCAATCGATTATAGAATGACAAGCCCATGCTTTGGTAATAAATTTTTAAGCGCATAATCACGATGGTAAACAACTGCTTGGTGAAATTGATAGGCCTCTTTTTCTTTCATCTCGTGAGAATTATCTAACGCCTTAAAGCTATCTTTTTGCTGCTCCCAATCATCTTTTGAAAAGTGCAGAGCTTCATCATCCTCTTTTTCAAATAACTCATTAGCATTAATTGCGTTTATCCACGCATCAATTCGGCCTTCTTTATCGGCTTCAAAACGCAAGATATCGTCTACTTTGCCCCTAATAGATTCAAATGATACTGGATTATTCATGATACCGGCTTTCTCAGCGTACTCACTAAATGCAGCGTGCAACTTTTCACATGCTTCCATAAAAGTAGCCGGATTATCTCTCCAACCAGAATCTTTGTTATTTTTATCAAAATTAAATCGCCACTTTAAAAATGGGCGATCAGGATATGTACCTACCCCACCATGCCCCAATGCTCCTGTAAGTGCGTTCGCTCCCTCGCTGGCAATGTTGCGATAATTCGTGATAATAAAACTAGGCGCATATTTGCTAAAGAATGAAGACATTTTTCCCATTATATAAGCTTTTACTGCTGGGTCTTTAACCACCAATTCAAAAGACTCCCCATCTATTTTATTATTTCTTGAACTAACGCCTGAAAAGCCGTAATGAGCGAATGTGTCGGCATACACATGCGCCATAACCCCCATTAGCGTTAAACCATATTCGTTTTTAACTGAAACAGCGTGTCTGATATGGTTTTTGACCATTTCCTGAGCCAGGGCACTATCTTTACTGCAAGCTAGTTTTTCAGAAAACGTTTCTCCTTCGTTACCAGGAAAGAAATGAAAAGGCACCCATACACTCCGTTGTTCAGTATGGTCAGCCGCAGCATTCCTTATAACTTCTGAATTCGTATGAGCTGAAGCCGTCGTCTCAAACATGCCTCCATCTACATGGACTTCACTGTCATTTGCAGTTGAGTCATCGACATACTGAGCAGCATAGGCCACAATTTTAGCATCTTTCGCTTCTAAACCAGCAGCCCTTGCCATTGCATACGTGCCGTAATAGTGCATATCTTCTTGCATAACGATCTCCCTATTATAGATAGTTTAAATTGTAATTAAGTCTATGTTTGATCTCCTAACGCCGCATTTTAGCGGAATTTTTGAGCGCGCAGCGAACAAAATGTCCGACTATAAATGCCTTGTTAGCTGCTTTTATTACCGAAGCCACAGCCTGCAACTTTGACAAAAGTAATAATAAGCTCAAACGCCTGTATTTCATAAACTATTCTATAGAATCCCTGTCTTGCTCTGTATTTCTCTTGACCTGATAGCTTGATGCACCCCTCTGCTCACGAATTTTAAGGTAACAAGTCAATACGTTCAAGTATGCGCTTTACATCTTTACTTGGGATGTCTCTAAGATCTTTAGCAACTGACTTTTTGAAAACAAGTTTACAATTTTCTATTTGATTTCAGGTCATTCAGTCATTCTTCATAGCTTAAATTTGGTTCACTTGCTCTTTCTTCGAATGCTAGTAAATCTTCCTGATCTTCTTGAAGTACCATACGCACAGATTCATTAAGGGAACAAATCGTTATTGTTTTTTGCTTGCAGGACTACCTGCTATTAGTCGACACCACAGGCTTGATAAACGAGTTACTATTCCCTCCAACCTGCCGCCAGTTCTTGAAAGGCTATCGATTAACCGCCGACAATGGCTGCGACAAAGCCAGCAGTTTGAAAGCCTTTACGCCTCTCAATTCGCTTAAAAGCGACGCAACCTACAAAAACCGCCTGACTCGCAAAAACCAACCAGTAATGAGCGCTCTTAGAGCTTTCGTGGGCTAGCTATACTTCGAAAACGGCTTTTTCGGTTAAATTCCGTTTTTAGTCTAGAACTATTATTCACTTTCTTAAGTCGACGATTTTTTCTGGTTGTAGATTAGGGGATTTTTAAGACTGCCTGTCCTTTATTATTTTTTATTATTTTTTTTCAAAATGCGTCGCAAAATGCGACGCAAATTAGTGTGTGTGTGTTTCTCATATAAAATTATTCATCAGATAAGCCGCATAATCTGGCTACATTGTTAGCCTGCCAAAGTTGGCATGGATCATGCGATCAAAGATAGACATTAGCGTCCTAATCAATCCTATAAAGGTTTAACATGTCCGAAACTATCATCACACAATTACACTCCAACGTTGGCACCAATGGCGGAATTCAATGTAAATCCAACTTTAGTCAGCTTAAAACTGTTGCAGTGCTGATGGTATCGATGACCCTGGTAGCTTGCGGTAGCAGTAGTTCGACCGATTTCACCCTTGGCTCAATGAACGAGTCAACTAGCATTGCCTACACTTGGGCGCGTTGCGCCATTGATGATAACGGTACTGATTCAACTACACTCGTTGCAACCTTCACAAGTGCAGGTGAAGTTTTTAGACAAAACACAAAGCATGTTGGTAGCACCACTTGTGATACTAGCGTTAACAATGTAGATCTGAAAATTGACAATACTGGAGTATTTTCACTCAACAATGCCGTTACAGTAGATGGTTCAGTTGAAGGTATAATAACAGCAACTCAATTTGATTTTTCGAACCTAAACATTATGGATAAAACTATTGCAGCTCCTTTTGACCTTATTGTGTTGAATAATAACAGCCTATTTTTTGGCGACACGAGCGGCGATACTGACGGAAGCACTTCAGCCCTCCGACCTACCCAGTTAGCCGACCAATCACTATCACTGACTAGACAATCAGCACTGGCTTCGGCTGCTCTCGTCGGCACCTGGGTTTCATGTAATAACAATGGCAATATAGATACAAGAACTTCCATCACTGTTACTAATAGTGGCATTTCAATTATTGACGCAGACTTTACACTCAATTCAAACTGTAGCGGCAACGCTGTTAGTCAAGAACCTGAAGAAACTGTCTCTTATGAACTTGGTAGTCTGGTAACGGTAAATGGTGCTGTTGCTGGTTTGACTAACGCCACACAGTTAGATATTACATTTACTACGGTTGGGTCACCATCTTTTGGCCAAAAAGCCTTCTCGATAATAGCAGTTAAAGGTAACCAGATGTTTTTTGGTGATAAGGAAAACACGACTATCAAAGCGGATCGCTCTAGCCAGTTAGGTAGTGACGCTTTTGTCAAAGAATAGTTACTTGAGTAACACGATTTAGTAATGTTTTGGGGTCGGCAAGTATAATTGATGAGTTTTCTGCGATGACAACATAAACAGAATAGGGGGCAGCTACTCAGCAATTGACAATATACCATCGCCCACTCAGCATCAAATATCAAGAAAGAAGGGATATGCCCCAGTCGTTAAAAGAGATTACAATGACATTAGCCAGATCACAGCCCGTCGGACTTGAAGATACTCCGTATTACCATGTTATTTCGCGCTGTGTACGTCTTACGTACCTGTGAAGTAGTGATGCTTATTCAGGTAAAACTATGAACACCGCTGGTGATGAACCAAAAGCTGCATTCGTATTTTATCGTCACTCTTTTCCATTGACATTTTTAGTTATGCTGTAATCTCTAAACATATCCATCTCGTCATAAAGTCAATGCCACAAGAGACAGAGAGTTTGACGGATAATGAAGTTCTGGAACGCTGGGTACATTTATATACGGCCCGCTTATCGTCCAACAAAGGCGCGCAAACACATTGAATAATCCAACCCCTTAATTGACTTATTGAGCAATACCGTAACCGTTTCAGAGATTTGGGCTAGTTTAAGAAATTTTCTAAATGAACTTATCGCTCGGCAAGCAAATAAAGAAGATGACCGCAGTACTCTCTTTTTGGAAAAGCCAATAAACATCTCAGGCTATTTATAGTGAAGAAGCGCTACTGACGTGTATGGCTTACGCCGATCTAAATTCTATTCGTGCCAGTATGTGCAACACACTTGAAGCATGCGATTACACCAGTATTGACGAACGTATCGTCCTTAGCTTTAATCTAAAGGGTATCTTTAAAAATACACTTTTCCACGATTGCGGCGTCACCGATTTTACCTTTCTGGACCAACAGTAAGGACCATGGGGCAAAATCGACATACTGGATATCCATGTACGTAAGCTCCGCGCTAGTGCGCCAGCTCGGTCGATTCTCGTGCACTACACTCTGGTTCTTTGCGCAGTGCTTCCTTGAACTCACAAAAAGATCACTATTTTTAGAGGCACACATAAAGAAAGCGCCAGATGAAAAAATCAAACAGCAACAATTACATCGTTTTAATTTCCCCCTAAAGGCACTCGCTCAGTTCGAAGGCAATGTGACTTCTAGGGGACAAATCGATGTTTTATTTAGCTTAAAAGACTACCTGCAATTAGTCGACACGACAGGCCGAATGATTCGGCTTGATAAACGAGGTGCTATTCCTATCAACCTACCACCGATACTTGAAAGGCTATCGATTAACCGCCAACAATGGCTGCAACAAAGCCAGCAATTTGAAAAGCTTTACGTCTCTCAATTCACTAAAAACCCACGTAACCTCAAAAAGACCGCCTGACTCGCAATAAGTAACCAATAATGAAAACGCTTCGAGCGTTTATGGGCAGCCATATCTGGGAAACGGCTTTTTAGGTTAAATTCCATTTTAAATCGAAAATTGTTATTTATTACCCTAAACCAAAGGTTTTCCCAGTTGTAGGTTAGGAGCGCCTGTCTTTTTTCCTCTTTATTCTTTTTCTGATAATGCGCCGCTATTTGCGACGCAAATTGAAGCGCGTGTTTCTCATATGTAATTACTCAACAAATAAGCCGCATTATCTGGAGGTATTGTTAGCTTTCCCAAGTTGGCGTGATTTATGCTCGATATGAGACATAGTAGCGTCTTAATCGATCCTAGAAGGTTTCACATGTTCAAAACTCCTCCCACTCAATTACATCCCTACAATGGGGGCCATGGTGGAATTCCATTTATGCATAATGGAATGACATTGGACGCAGAAGTGACTGAGGATGACATTAAAATTCTTATAATCGACGATGAAGTGGGTATTGGCGAAGAAATATGCGAAAAACTTGAGTTTCATGGGTTTCGTTGTGCTTTTGCTACGGATGCAAAGTCGGGGCTGGAGCTGGTTCGTTTAAAAAAATCGATTTCTATCGTATTAACAGATATTCGAATGCCAGGTATGAATGGCTTGGAAATGTGTAAATTAATTAGAAATGAAATTTCAGTGGAACGAGACCTCGCACTTCTAATCATGACTGGTCATGCAGGAATGAGTGAAGCCTTGGAGGCCCTGAAAGTCGGAGCGTTAGACTTTTTGACCAAGCCCTTATCTCCTGATTTACTTGTCCATGCAGTAAAACGAGCAGATCAGCAGATTAAAGCATTGATGTTGGAACGTGATTTTAAGGACCAATTAAAGACTCTGGTTGAAGAAAAAACAGGCGAACTTGAAAAGCTCAACACGGCATTAATGATTTCCAATCAAGTAAAAGACGAATTCCTGTTGATGATTAGTCATGAACTTAGAACACCTTTGAATCTAATTATCGGGTTTGCTGAAATTATTGAGTCAGACATAGCTACTCCCGAACAAAAGGAATTCATAAGCGAAATCAAGGTTGCCAGTTGGCAGCTAACAGAAATGGTTAATTCTATGATGGACATGGTTGCAGTGGAGACCAAAACCTTTGATTTACACATCTCTGATGTGGATGTTATGGAATTAGTTACCCAAGCGGTTTCAGCTTATGAAGGCAAAGCCAAACAGGCCGAAGTTACGATTGACACAAGCAATATCCCTAGTATGAGCGTTAAATTGGATCCTGTCAGAATATCACAAGCTATTGGCCGCCTTGTTGATAACGCCATCAACTTTTCTTCAGCTGGGGGCATAGTTCAAATAACGGCCCAACAAACTCATGACGGTCTTATGATCTCGGTTCAGGATAATGGGGCTGGAATGTCAGAACCAGAAATCACAAAAGCCCTCCAACTTTTACGTCAGGTAGATGGATCGACTACAAAAAAACAAGGTGGAATCGGTGTGGGGCTGTTTCTGGCTAAAACGTTTTCAGAATTACATAGGGGATCATTAAGCATCAATAGTGAGCCAGGACATGGCACCACCATCACGCTAATAATCCCAGAACAATAGGGGGACCAGTAATGCCTAGTTTGGGATCCGTTAAATTTTTCGTAACTGGTACTATTATTTTCATAATCGATTTTACGCTCATTATGGTATTTCCCTTAGAAGAATTGCTCTTACATTTCACCCCTGCCAACATTGCCTTTTTCACCGCGCTTATCCTAACGTTGTTATGCTCGCCACTAATTTCATATGCCCATTCGAAACACCAAGCAGCACCTTTTTGTGAAGCTGTTGTCGGTCAGGATATTACAGAGTGGATTAGAACCCAGGGCCCCTCGGGAGAGAGTATAAAGAAGGAGCAACGAGCAGATGAGTTAATTCTTGCCAACAAAGAACTGGCTTTTCAAAACGTAGAGAAAGATAAGCGTGCTGACGAATTAGTCCTTGCTAACAAAGAAAAAGAACAACGAGCAGATGAGTTAATCCTTGCCAACAAAGAACTGGCCTTTCAAAACGAAGAGAAAGATAAGCGTGCTGATGAATTAGTTCTTGCTAACAAAGAAAAAGAACAACGAGCAGATGAATTAATCCTTGCTAACAAAGAGCTGGCCTTTCAAAACGAAGAGAAAGATAAACGGGCCGATGAATTATCCCTTGCTAATAAAGAAAAAGAACAACGCGCCGATGAATTAATCCTTGCCAACAAAGAACTGGCCTTTCAAAACGAAGAGAAAGATAAACGGGCCGATGAATTAGCCCTCGCTAATAAAGAAAAAGAACAACGAGCAGATGAGTTAATCCTCGCCAACAAAGAACTGGCCTTTCAAAACGAAGAGAAAGATAAACGTGCTGACGAATTAGTCCTTGCTAACAAAGAAAAAGAACAACGGGCAAAAGAATTAATTCTTGCCAACAAAGAGAATGAAAAGCGAGCAGATGAATTAATTCTCGCCAACAAAGAACTAGCCTTTCAAACCGAGCTCGATGGTTATCGCTCGGAAACGGAGCGTGTGGCACAGGATTTGACGCTACTGATAGATACTGCTAACGCGCCTATCTTTGGTATAGATGCGCAAGGGAAGGTTAATGAGTGGAACCAGCAAGCAGAAAAGATTACTGGCTTTAGCAAGAAGGAAGTAATGGGTCGGGACCTTGTGGCCGATTTTATTAAAGATGATTATAAGGTTTCGGTATGGGAGGTTCTGGCGAAAGCATTGAAAGGAGAAGAAACTGCTAACTTTGAATTACCGTTGTTCAACAAATCCGGGGATCGAGTGGATGTTCTACTTAATTCGACGACACGGCGTGATGCCTCTGGTAAAACTATTGGTGTGGTTGGCGTAGGTCAGGATATTACCGAACTGAATAGAGTCCGGGTCGAACAGGAGAGTGTTGCGAACGAACTAACGCAGCTGATTGATACGGCGAATGCACCGATCTTTGGTATCGATGATCAAGGGCAGGTCAATGAGTGGAACCAGCAGGCAAAAAAGATCACAGGCTTTACTAAGGACGAGGTCATAGGACGTGACCTTGTCGCCGATTTTATCACCGATGATTTTAAGGTTTCGGTAGGCGATGTTCTGGAGAGAGCGCTTCAAGGCGAAGAGACAGAAAACTATGAGTTCCCGTTGTTCACCAAAACTGGAGATCGAGTTGATGTTTTACTAAATTCAACAACACGGCGTGATGCTGCCGGTAAAATTATTGGTGTGGTTGGCGTAGGTCAGGATATTACAGAACTGAAACAAACTCAGTCTCAAGTTATTCAATCATCAAAACTAGCATCGCTTGGAGAAATGGCTACATCGGTTGCTCATGAGTTAAATCAGCCCCTGAATACGATCAGGATGGCAGCCAGTAATATTGCCGACATGATTGAGTTCAAAACAGTCACTCCAGAGTATCTTATTAAGAAACTACAGCGAATTGATGAGCAGGTTGTTCGGGCTTCAAAAATTATCAACCATATGCGAATGTTTGGGCGCAAGGCAGATGAAAACTCAAGTCATTTGGATCCCATGGAAGTGATAAAGAGTGTGATGGAATTAGTAGGAGAGCAATTAAGACTGGAAAGCATTGAAGTAACGACAGACTGTGAACACGAGTGCCCTATGATTCTCGGCCATCAAATTCAACTTGAGCAGGTGTTTGTTAACATTATTGGTAATGCTCGAGATGCCATCCTGGAAAATGGGCGCAAAACTGGGCGGAGGATAGCCATCAAGAACACGCCTATTGCTGATAACAAATTAGAAATCTCAATCACAGATACGGGGGGAGGCATTCCAGTAAAATTGCTTCCTCATATTTTTGATCCCTTCATTACAAGCAAGCCAATGGGTAAAGGAACAGGGCTTGGGTTGTCGGTATCCTACGGTATCATCCGTGATATGAATGGCACTATTGCTGCAGAGATTGTTGAAGGTGGGTCACGGTTTAAAATCACTCTTCCAATTGTTGAACTTGGAAATTAGAGAAATTTGACTTTAGAGACACTCACCATAGAATACATAGAATAAGGACAGGCACTGTTAAATTGGGATTTTATTTGGCTTGAAAGACTGCCTGGAATTAGTGGACACGACAGGCCGAATGATTCGAATAGATAAGAGAGGCGCTATTCCGAATAACCTAACACCAGTACTGGAAAGGCCACCAATTAACCGCCAACAATGGCTGCAACAAAGCCAACAGTTTGAAAAGCTCTACGCCTCACAATTCGCTAAAAAGCGACGCGCCCAAAAAAATGCCTGACTCACAATAACCAACCAATAATGAGAACGCTTCGAGCGTTCGCAGGCAGCTATACCTGGAAAACGGCTTTTTGGGTGAAATCCTATTTTTAGCCAAAAAGTATTCTTTATTTCCTGAAACCGATGGTTTTTCCAGTTCTAGATTTGGAGTTTTATAAGAGCGCCTGTCCTTTGTTGTTCGCCGTTTAGGTATCGTTTGGCCCCATTCTATGGGAACCAACGGCGCCACCCGGCCTACGGACCGAGGCTGGGCGGCTATCGGGTTTTATAAAGGGTCAAAATTTGCGGGGGGCGAACTCTGGCCCTTCCGGCCGTCTCCCCAGCACTGAACTGAATCGCTGCTATCGATGCCACAGGTGTGATAACTGCCAGAATTGATAGCAGAGAACGTGCCCGCGGGGGGGGAAGTCTGGCCGTATCTGTAGCCTCCCCAACACTGAATCGAACCGCTACTGTCGATGCCGCAGGTGTGATCAGAGCCAGCAGAGACAGCCGAGAAGCTACCTGTGGGGGACGAAATTCGGCCATTACGGCCGTCTCCCCAACATTGAACTAAACCGCTACTATTGACGCCACAGGTGTGATCCTGCCCTGCAGAGATAGAAGAGAAGGTGCCTGCGGGGGGCGAACGCTGGCCGTAATAGTTGCCCCCCCCCCAACAGTCAACTGAACCGCTGCTGTTGATGGCACAGGCGTGACTGTAACCAACAGCCACAGAAG
>JBLHID010000003.1:0-53374 GCA_047615545.1 Polaribacter sp. | reverse complement strand
GGGTCTTTCGTACAACGCCGGTGTGCATGCCCGATTCGTCGGGAAGCCTGATGAGGTTGTCAATAACCCCACCTGAACCTTTGGTTCAAGGTTGATAGATTTGCGACGGCATCGTGGTTGGTATTCTGTTTAAACGACTCTCTCTAGTCGATTAACATCTTCTGGTTCAATTTCATCATAAATTTCAGTCACTTAAGCTAATCCCTCTCAGAAGTAACTTCAAGTCGACATTGATTTACTTTAAAAACAATTGATAGGCATCGTTTTCAGTTTCATTCCAATGTGGAATATTCAAGCCCGCTAAAAATTTGTTAAACGCTTTATAGTCTTTCTTATCAACCTGAAAACCCATCAGTATGCGGCCAAAATTCGAGCCGTGATTACGATAATGAAACAAACTGATATTCCACTTTTTGCCCATCTTCATTAAAAAATCTAATAGGGCGCCTGGCTTTTCTGGGAACTGAAAGCGATATAGCACTTCGTTATTCACACCACCACCCGGATGCCCGCCTACCATATAACGAGTATGTAACTTGGCCACTTCATTTTGTGTCATATCTACCACGGAGTAGCCATGAGTTATTAATTTTTCGATAAATTGGTTTTTTTCATCAGTGCCCTTACTGAGTTGAATACCTGCAAAAACACGCGCTCGACTGGCATCAGAATAACGATAGTTAAACTCAGTAATAGAACGTTTACCGATTAACTGGCAAAACTCTTTAAAGCTCCCAGGACGCTCAGGAATTTCCACCGCGAGCAACGCTTCTCGATCCTCACCTATTTCTGCACGTTCAGCAACGTGGCGCAAACGATCAAAATTCATGTTAGCGCCACAGTTAATGGCAATAAGAGTTTGTCCATTCAAACCATGCAGGTCGGCATACTTTTTAAGCCCAGCCAGCGACACGGCACCAGCTGGTTCACATATCGCACGAGTATCTTCAAAAGTATCTTTAATAGCGGCACAGATTTGATCAGTAGTGACCGTTATAGCGTCATCTGCAAAATTTTTGAGCATCGCAAATGTATGTTTACCAACCTGCTTTACAGCAACACCATCGGCAAATGTACCCACTTCTTTTAAAATCACTCGACGGCCAGCCTTTCGCGCTTCATAAAAACAGGCCGAGTCCGCTGGTTCTACTGTAATGATCTTAATTTCAGGTCTAACGGCCTTTACAAAGCCAGCAATGCCGGCGGCTAATCCACCACCACCCACGGGTACAAAAATGGCATCGATATGATCAGGATGCTGTCGAATGATTTCGTGGGCTATGGTTGCCTGCCCTGCTATCACATCCACATCATCAAATGGATGAATAAAAGCTAATCCTTCTTTTGAAGACATTTCTAATGCATATTTTTTTGCAGCATCAAAGTTCTCGCCATACAGTATCGCTTTAGCACCGTAGCTTTTAACTGCTGATACTTTTATGTCTGGCGTTGTTACTGGCATCACAATTATGGCTTTAAGGCCCAGTTTCTTGGCTGACAGCGCAACTCCCTGTGCATGGTTCCCTGCGGAAGCTGTAATAACACCAGATAACTCTGGGTTAGCTTTTAGCATTAAGTATATTTTATTAAATGCGCCCCGAATCTTAAAAGAGAATACTGGTTGTAAATCTTCTCGCTTAAGCCATATTTTATTACCATTCCGGTTCGAAATTCGTCCCATGTAGTCTAAGGATGTTTCGCGTGCAACATCGTACACTCTTGCCGTGAGTACTCTTTCCAAAAACTGTTGTCGTGCCATAACCTGGGTCGCTTTAGCCATAAATTTAAAAGATAGATCGATTGTGCTTGAGGGACTAACAAAGTCAACTCTAGTGGGTTATTTATTATGCAGATCGTTTATTATGAAGCGATGTGTGATTTACATGACAATTGCATATACAGTCGATAAAATTCAACAACCTTTACCATTGGAAGATTTGAATGACCCCAGATGAGAAAAAAATAGTAGCAGCACGCGCTGCACTCGACTATGTCAAACCAAACACTATCATCGGCGTCGGAACTGGTTCGACGGTTAATCATTTCATCGATTTACTCGCCGAGCATTTTAAGGGCCAAATAAAAGCGGCTGTCTCCAGCTCGATTGCTTCAACCGAGCAGTTGCGAAAATACGGCATACCCGTCATCGATCTTAATGAAGCTGGGCGCCTGTCTGTCTATGTTGATGGTGCCGATGAATCTAATCGTCAATTACATTTGATCAAAGGCGGTGGTGGTGCACTTACTCGCGAAAAAATTATTGCAGCCGCCAGTGATCAATTCGTTTGTATTGCAGATGCCAGTAAGCTGGTTAACGTACTCGGCGACTTCCCGCTACCGGTCGAAGTCATTCCTATGGCTCAAAATCTAGTCGCTAGACAGTTAGAACAATTTGGCTGTGAAGCAAAACTGAGGGAAGGCTTTGTAACTGACAATGGCAATATCATCCTAGACTTGCACGGCCTTCAAATTGAAGACGCCCTTGCGTTAGAAAACCAGATCAATCAAATGACTGGGGTTGTCTGCGTTGGTCTGTTTGCTCATCGTCCAGCGGATGTTTTGATCCTTGGGGAAGAGCATGGTGCTCAGACGGTTTTTGCCTAAGTAAGATATTCTGCGCGACTGGCGACTAAAACACAGCTTTTATTCCATAGCCGTAAAGTAATCAGCCCATTGTCGCTCTATTACCTTTTCTGAATATCAATTTTATACATCATATCCCTTTGATTCCATGGTCTCTTTCTCGCTATCGGAGAGATCAAGCATACTCTCAATTTTTGAATGTCAATCTACTGCAGAATAAGGATTAAAGTACATTGATCCATCTTTATAACCTTCCTTATGAGCATCAATATCTGATGCCAATATGATTCCTCCACACTTTATTGAGTCTGCATAACCAAGGTTGTGCAAAATAATGTCGGTATTAACCATTGCTTTTAATATAATCCAATATAGATTTTGTGGCTTTCCATCCTAATGCCTCTGTTTTAGCTGTAACCACATCAGCTGTCATTCTGTTACCTTTTCTTTCGGGCAACATTTCAATATTTCCCCCAAACATTTCCGCAATTTCTAGTACCGTGAATGCTTCTGAGCTTCCAATTCCAAATTCGTCTCCGTAACCTTTCTCACCAACAAGCACCAGTCCCTTGATGATGTCATCAATGTGCGTGAAATTTCTTTTTTGTGAGCCGGGGCTGACTACTGTTAACGGTAAGTTTTTAGCTATTCTATCTCCAAATAGTGCGATCAGTGTGGCGTATTTACCTGTCGATATTTCTCGATTTCCGTAGACATTATAAAAATACACGATGGCATAAGGCACGTTAAACCAAACCCCATAATTTTGCACCAGTTCGGTATTACTTGCTTTTGTCCAAGCGTAAGGACTTTGATTTCGCCCAAGGCCACCGTCGCCAAATTTGGTACTACTGCCTGCATAGATAAGCTTTGCTGCCGTTTTTCTGCAAAACTGTAATACTGCAAAAATACCATCCTTATTGTATCTCCAAACTTGTTCAATATCGTCGAAGCTTTGTTCTACTCTCGAATACTCACCAAGGTGGTAAATGTGGTCCGGATTAAAATCAATTAGTTGGTCTATATTCGCAGTTTCGCCTTCTATATATATCACATTATCTACGTGGTTTTTCTTACTCCCGGTTGAATAGTTATCAAGCGAATACACTATATGATTGGGACTGCTTGCCAGCTTTTCACATAGATTACTGCCAATGAAACCTGCACCACCTGTTACTAATATTTTTTTAATCACTGCGGGTGAAATTCCTCGTGGCTTGCCACGTGTCGATAAGTTTAATGTCGGTGCGATGATAATCTAAAGGGCACCCCTAAAAATAGTACTTTTTTTGTGAACTGTTTTTGCGCTCCTGCAAAACAGGCATACATGCCATCCATGGCAATAAGTGCAAGGAGCCGGAGCGTAGCGGAGAACCGGAGTGTACATGAAGTACATGAGGATCGACCGGGCTGGCGTACCGGCACGGAGCTGCCAAGTAGGGACCACGAGGCCACGCCGCAATCGCGGAAAAAGTGCATTTTTAGAGTTATCCTGAAATTTACTGCTCAACACCCTGATCAGTACATCTAAAGAAAAATAATACAACGGTAACTGTAAAAACTAATCGGTATTTCGAAAAAAACAGCGACATCAGGATTAAAATAACACCTGAGAAAACACAAAAATTGCTTTCTCCACCCAAGATCATTACCGCTCGGTCAGCACTCACCACATATTATTGAGAATCCACTTATTTTTGAGCAGGCAAAAAAAAGCCTGCATAAAGCAGGCTTTTTCCAAAACTTGTAACAGTCGTCTTAACGCTTAGAGAACTGAACGCCACGACGTGCTTTACGCAAACCGACTTTCTTACGTTCTACTTCTCTCGCATCACGTGTCACAAAACCTTCTTTACGCAATGCTGGACGAAATGTTTCGTCGTACTGCATTAATGCACGGGTGATACCCAAACGAATGGCACCAGCTTGACCACTTGGGCCGCCGCCAGCAACACTGACATTGATGTCGAAATTTTCTAACATATCAACAGTTTGTAATGGCTGACGAACAACCATGCGTGAAGTTTCACGTCCAAAATAGTCTTCAATGCTTTTTTTATTGACTGTAATCGCGCCTTTACCAGCAGTTAAATAAACTCGTGCTGCTGAACTCTTGCGACGACCAGTACCATAATATTGTTCGGCTGACATAATAATAACGACCCTTTAAATTTCTAGTGGCTGTGGTTGTTGTGCTGCGTGCTCATGTGTTGCACCAGCATAAACTTTCAGCTTTTTAAACATAGTCCGACCAAGTGAATTTTTTGGCAACATCCCCTTAACTGACTTTTCGATAATTCTCTCAGGATGCTCTTTACGCAGCTTCGCAAGATTGATTGATTTCAAACTTCCGATAAAACCTGTGTGATGATAATAAATTTTGTCTTGCTCTTTGTTGCCGGTAACACGCACTTTGTCAGCGTTGACGATTACAATGTAATCACCTGTATCGACATGAGGCGTATATTCTGGCTTATGCTTACCACGTAAACGACGAGCAATCTCTGTCGACAAACGACCGAGGATCTTATCAGTAGCGTCGATAACGAACCACTCTCGTTTAACAGTTTCTTGCTTGGCACTAAAGGTTTTCATACTTGTTCCTGTTAAGCGTCATTATTACGCTTTGGCTTCTTCAACAAAGGGCGCGAATACTAACGGATAAAATCAACCTTGACAAGCCAAATCAGGCGTTGAAAGTTGAAATATTCTGGTTAGTTCTAATGCCGCTGCCTGAACTGACTTTAATGATGCTTTTCTGATTAACGAGATCAATTAACCAAGGCCATTCAGGCGCGGGATTATAGCAGCAATCATTTAAAATACGTTATCAAATTATTGCGGCTTGATCACTAATTTCGGATCTATTTAATGTCTATTTGAGAGCCGGATCTAATAAGTCTCAATACATCTATCTTTATACTAATCCTAACTAGCCTAGTCCGAGCTAGGCAAATCTAATATAGAAAATGATCGGACCTTAATTAATTCTGTATAATCGAGCCTTGTACGCTGTTACCAACTGGAAATTACCCGATGCTACAAAAGCTTAATTTGATCGACTCTCTTATAGATGAACTACAGCATGGTCTAAAGACCTGCCAACAGCGGCCTTTTACCAATGCTAGGCCTTATCCTGGCTCGGCAGTCGAAAACACGCCACTATCAGACAGCGAACAACAACACGCGGCCGGATTAATGCGGGTTAATAATGCTGGAGAGGTGGCGGCACAGGGGCTGTACCGAGGCCAGGCTTTTAGTGCCCACGACCTAAAAACGAGTGAGACCATGCGAGCTGCTGCCGAAGAAGAAAACGAGCACCTCAATTGGTGCCAGCAGCGCCTATCCGAACTAGGTGAAAACCGCAGTAAACTCGACGGGCTTTGGTATCTAGGCTCGTTTGCAATTGGATCGGTGGCTGGTGCTATTGGCGACAAATGGAGCCTGGGCTTTGTTGAAGAGACCGAAAAACAAGTTTGCAAACACCTAGATAGTCACCTCGAAAAGCTGCCCGAGCAAGATCTACGTAGTAAGGTTGTTCTTGAAACTATGAAAGCCGACGAAATGCGACACGCTATTGAAGCCCGCAAGGCCGGTGCAGCCCAACTTCCCAGCGTCGTTAAACGAGCCATGGCGCTGACAAGCAAGGTGATGACCTTTGCAGCCTATCGAGTTTAGGTGCCTCTAAAAATACACTTTTTCCACGATTGCGGCGTCACCGATTTTATGCTCCTGCAAAATCGACATACCGTACATCCATGTACATAACCAATTTTATGCTCCTGCAAAATCGACATACCGTACATCCATGTACATAACCGATTTTATGCTCCTGCAACAACAGGTCACAAAAAAAAATACTATTTTTAGAGACGCCCTTGGGGGGGCTTCATTTTAACGGCGGGACGCTTTAGTCAACTTCGACAATTTCAAAATCATGTGTCATTTGAGCCGCCGCTTCGAGCATTTTCGAGGCTGAGCAATATTTCTCTGCCGATAAATTAACTGCCTTTTTGACTTTAGCTGGATCAAGACCTTTGCCACTGACGACAAAATGAATGTGGATTTTGGTGAATACTTTCGGTATTTCTTCGGAGCGCTCGGCTTCGATTTCAACATGACAATCGACAAACTTTTGCCTCGATTTATTTAATATCGTCACGACATCGAAGGATGTACAACCGCCTAACCCTAGCAATAACATTTCCATTGGACGAATACCCATGTCGCGCCCACCATGTTCGGGAGCACCATCCATCACTACTGCATGACCACTGCCAGACTCACCAACAAATGTCATATTATCCAACCACTTAACCTTGCACTTCATATTTTTTTACTCAATTAATGTTGCACTACTCAATTTGTGATATTTTAGATAAACTAATCACTAAAGTAGTCAGATGGATCAATGATTGTTAACCCCATAGTTAAGGTGCCACCTCGCCAAAACCAAGCACTTGAAATATTTTTAGGCCATTGTCATGTCAAAAAACACACCGCTCGAAACACGATCATCCGTGCAGGTGAAGATTCCGAAACACTCTACTATATTATTGAGGGATCGGTTAGCGTAGTCATCGAAGACGAGGATTGCAACGAGATTATCCTCGCTTATCTAAACCCAGGTGACTTTTTTGGTGAGATGGGCTTATTCGAAGAAGACACCAAACGTAGCGCCAGGGTAAACACTCGAACTGCTTGCGAAGTCGCTGAAATTCACTACAGCCAGTTCATTACACTCGCCAAAGAAACACCAGAAATTCTTTTCCAGCTATCGGCTCAGCTTGCCAGTCGCTTACGCAACACCAGCCGTAAAGTGAGCAACCTTGCATTTATGGATGTCACAGGCCGAGTTGCCGGAACGCTATTAGATCTTTCCAAGGAACCCAATGCAATGACCCATCCTGATGGCATGCAAATTAAGATTACACGTCAGGAAATTGCTAAAATAGTAGGCTGCTCTCGCGAGATGGCAGGCCGCGTTATGAAAACACTTGAAGAGGACGGCCTGATTACGGCCCATGGTCAAACTATTGTGATATTGGGCACTCGCTAGCCTTCATTAGCAAGCTCATTTACCGCCCGTTCATCGGGCCGGTTACCGTTTTTTCTTCAACTAGCAATACCCAGTTTGATCGACAACCTAGATTCGATTATCATGCACAGATGCCTCTAGCCGAAGATAGAATCACCAGCCGTTACAGTATTTCGGGTTACACATCGACCGATATTACTATCAACCAAAAGCCGTATCAAGGCAGCTTGATCCTGTCTCCTGAAGTATTGATCAGCCCTTCACCAATCAACTCCATTGATGATCTGAACGAACACACTTTACAGACCGTTCTCGACTTAAATCCCGATGTGGTATTACTCGGCACGGGTGATAAACAGGTTTTCCCAGAACCTAGAATCTTTGGATTACTCGGTGAAAAAGGTATTGGTCTTGAAGTGATGAATACCGGCGCGTTGTGCCGAACATTTAATATTTTAGTTGCGGAAGATCGCGATGTGGTGGCTATTATTATTCAGAGCTGATGATTCAGCCTGACCATTTGGCTATGATCATTTGGCTATGATGAATTAGAGCCTTTGATTAAGAACTAAAGAATAACGAGCGCAGCGCGTCACCCGGTTGTTCCGCACGCATAAACGCTTCGCCAACCAAGAATGAATTCACATTATGATCACGCATGAGCTTTACGTCAGCGCTGGTGTGGATACCGCTTTCGGTTACTACCAGACAATCGGCAGGTATTTGGCCCAGCAGATCAATGGTTGTTGATAAGCTGGTTTCAAATGTTCTCAGATTTCGATTATTAATTCCGACTAGGGACAGGCCAAGCTTCATGGCGCGATCTAACTCTTGCTGATCATGCACCTCCACTAGCACATCCATTCCAAGGTCCGTGGCCACTTGATGCAAGTGACTTAGTGCCTTGTCATCCAAAGCTGCGACGATAAGCAAAATACAATCTGCTCCCAGTGTTCTGGCTTCAACTATTTGATATTCGTCAATGAAGAAATCTTTTCGTATGACAGGCAATAAACAAGCATTTCGAGCGGCTGTCAGATAATCATCATGCCCTTGAAAAAAATCAACATCGGTGAGTACAGAAAGACAGGCGGCTCCGGCATTCGCGTAAGACCGGGCTATTTCGACCGGGTTAAAATTCTCTCGGATGACACCCTGACTGGGTGATGCTTTTTTAATCTCTGCAATGACGGCCGATAAACCCTGGGCATTTTTATTTCGCAGTGATTGGATAAAACCCCTGGGTACAGATTCAGGTGCAGATGCAGATGCTAGCTTCTTTTGTAATTGACTGATGGGAACCAAACGCTTGCGGTCTGCAATTTCAGCTTTCTTACGCGCCAGTATTTTTAACAGTATGTCGGGGGTTGCGTTACTCATAACTATTCGACTTTTCCACCAGTTTGTTGAGGATGCTAGCGGCTTTACCTTCAGCAATAACGCTTTGCGCCATTTGCACACCTGCTTGCCAGCTATCCGCGATGCCCGCCACATAAATCGCAGCACCCGCATTGACGCAAACAATATCTCGCGCTGGACCTGGAGTATTGGCTAGTACCGACTCTATTATCGTCAGGCTTTGCGCCACTGTATCTACTTTGAGCGACGCTATGTCCGACATTTCGAGTCCAAAGTCAGTTGGCGAAACACTATAGGTTTTAACTGTTCCATCTTTAAGTTCAGCGATATGAGTGACAGCGGAGACACTCACTTCATCCATGCCATCCTCAGAATGAGCCACTATCACATGGCGACTTCCTAGCTGTCCTAGTACATGTGCAATTGGCTCAACTAGCTCTTTGTCAAACACACCGATCACTTGGTTCGGTGCACTGGCTGGATTGGTCAGCGGTCCTAATACATTGAAAATAGTTCTGACGGCCATTTCTTTTCGTGGCCCAATGGCATGGCGCATCGCACTATGATGCTTTTGCGCGAACATGAAACCCACGCCTACCTGACTAATACAGTGACCCACCTGTTCTGGCGTAATATCCAGATTCACACCCACCGCTTCAAGCACATCAGCGCTACCGGTCGCACCCGATACTGAGCGATTACCATGTTTAGCGACATGTGCACCAGCAGCTGCAGTGACGATTGCACTCGCTGTCGATATATTAAAACTACCAGAGGCATCGCCTCCAGTGCCACAGGTATCAACCAAATGGTCGACATCGACATTGACTCGTGTTGAGAGTTCGCGCATCACCGTGGCAGCGGCTGTAATTTCGTCAACCGTCTCGCCTTTCATTCTCATGCCGACCAGGAATCCACCAATTTGTGCCGGCGTACATTCACCCGTCATAATTTGATTCATGACCGTTGTCATATCCTGCTGACTAAGATCCTGACCGTCAATAACCGACTTAATAGCTGCTTGAATTTTCATCACTTACCTCACAGGTCGTTTTGCATATTTAAAAAGTTACGCAACAGATCGTGACCATGTTCGGTCAATATCGATTCGGGGTGAAACTGCACACCCTCTATTGCAAGGCCACTATGTTTGACCCCCATTATTTCATCAATACTGCCATCTTCATTTTCAGTCCAGGCCGTTAACGTCAGGCAATCAGGCAAGCTGTCTTTATCGATCACTAATGAGTGGTATCGCGTTGCTTCAAACGGATTAGAAAGACCATTAAAAACGCCTTCATCGGTGTGTTTTACCATTGATGTTTTACCATGCATAATTTGTTTTGCATGAATAATATCACCACCATAAACCTGGCCAATACTTTGATGTCCGAGGCATACACCGAGGATTGGTTTAACACCAGCCAGAGCTTTAATCGTATCCATCGAAATGCCAGCCTCATTCGGTGTGCAAGGACCAGGTGATATCATGATATGAGTTGCATCACTATTGAGGACTTGCTCAACGCTGATCTGATCATTTCGAACGACTTCGACTTCGGCACCTAGCTCTCCCAAATACTGAACTAGGTTATAGGTAAAGGAATCGTAGTTGTCGATCATTAGTACTTTCATGATGCTGCCTCTTGATCTGTAGTTTCACCATCATTCTTGGTAGGTAATCTAGTAGCTAAGCTGGCAGGTAAGTTTGTTGGCAAGCCAGCTTCAGCCAACGCTACCGCTCTAAAAATAGCCCGGCCTTTATTCATAGTCTCAGCCCATTCATTTTCGGGGACAGAGTCGTAGACAATTCCTGCACCAGCCTGAATGTAAAGCGTCTCGTCTTTAATCACTGCGGTGCGTATCGCAATTGCCGTATCCATATTACCGCTCCAAGACAGGTAACCTACAGCACCAGAATAAATACCACGTTTCACTGGCTCGAGTTCATCGATGATTTCCATCGCTCGGATTTTAGGTGCGCCCGACACCGTACCTGCCGGAAAGGTGGCGCGTAATACATCCATCGCCGTTAGATCAGGCTTTAACTTACCTTCGACGTTAGAAACAATATGCATAACATGCGAATACCGTTCGACAATCATTTTCTCTGTCAGTGTTACGCTACCTGTTTGGCTCACACGCCCGGCGTCATTTCGACCGAGGTCGATTAACATCAGGTGTTCGGCCAACTCTTTTGGGTCTGCTAGCAGTTCTTTCTCTAAAGCCAAGTCGTGATTACTATCTTTGCCTCGCGGACGAGTGCCTGCTATTGGCCTGACGGTGACATCATCGTCTTCGAGCCTCACCAAAATTTCGGGTGAGGAACCAACCACAAAATGATCACCCAAATTTAGGTAATACATATAAGGTGACGGGTTCAAGCTTCGTAATGCGCGGTAAAGATCAATCGGTTTAGCTTTAAATGGAATAGACATTCGTTGCGATAAAACAATCTGCATCGCATCGCCGTCAATAATATATTGACGCGCCTTTTCTACTGCGTCCTGATAACCCTGCTGGGTGAATTCAGACTGAAAGTCATTTTCAGACACTGCATCATTTACAGGACTGGGAGAGCGATCAAGACGCACATTGATTAACTTAGACTCGAGATCATCGAGCCGTTGCTGACCCCCACTCCAAGCATTTTCTAACGCTGGGTCGACATGTACTATGACAAACATTCGAGAAGACAGATTATCGAAAACGACTAAATCTTCACTCAACATGAGCAAAATATCGGGCGTATCGTGTTTATCTGGATTAGGACATTGCTTTAGTTTTGGTTCGACATAACGCACAGTGTCATAACCAAAATATCCTACTAGCCCACCATGGAACTTGGGTAAGCTGTCGGTTTCTGCGACCTTAAATGAATTGATGAAGTCTTCTATATATTGCAGCGGATCGCTGGTTTCTTCTTCATCCACTATTTCGCCATCTATCTCGACTGACACATGATGGCCAAAGACTTTTAGCCGGGTATGACAAGCCAGCCCAATGATCGAATATCGCCCCCATTTTTCACCACCCTGAACGGATTCGAACAAGTAAGAATACGGTTCGTCAGCCAGTTTAAGATAAGTGCCTAGTGGTGTATCGAGGTCGGCGAGGACCTCCCTCATTAATGGTATGCGATTGTAATCGTGCTTAATTTGGTCGAACTGTGTGGAATTCATGGCAATAACTCAAAATGCGGGAACAAGGATCAAACGGTCGAGAGTACAGTGGTGCAACTGTGACGAATTACCATCGCCAGGGGATGTTACATACCTTGCTGTTTTGACCTTGCTGGATCATAGTTAGATCAGTGTTTTGAGTTCGGCCAAAGAATCTATCACAGCATCAGGATGGTGGCTATGCCTTTCTTGTCCACGTCCTTCCTGTCCATAAATGGCCTGCCCGTGGTTATAGCCATAACTGACACAGATAATTGGCATTCCAGCAGCGCGAGCCGCCATAACGTCACTGATAGAATCCCCAACCATCACAGCCTCCTTGGGATCGACCCGTAATTTTTCTGCAGCCATTAAAAGTGGTTGTGGGTCGGGCTTTCTTCTTTCGACCTGATCGCCACCAATGGTGACATCAAAGAAATCGGCGATGCCCATCATAGACAACAAAGGTTGAGTGAATGCAATGGGCTTATTTGTTACGCAACCGAGCCGATAGCCCTGCTGCTGTAGATAGTTTAAACCCGTCTCAACCCCATCATAGAGATAGCTGTGCTTTCCATTACTGGCTGCATAGGCTGCCTCGAACAGTGGCATCGCTTTTTGGAATAACGCATCACTTGGTTCGTCAATCATCGAATTGACTAACGCTCGCTTGACCAAGCGTTCGACCCCATTACCAACCCAGTTGGTGACGGCATCAACGCCTCGGGCCGGCATTGCTAATTGCAGCATCATTTGATCAATGCCATAGGCTAGGTCTGGCGCGCTATCAACCAACGTGCCGTCGAGGTCAATTAATACCGCTTTAGTGTTTTGAAACAAACTCAGACCTGACTATTGACTAGAGTAAGCTCTGCTCTCACTTTGGCGATGATACTATCGTATCGATTGGCATCGCTTTGCTGTGCATGGCCAAAAATCCCCGAACCAAGTACGAAAGTATCTGCACCAGCTTCGGCAATCAATCGAATATTGTCCGTCTTAACGCCGCCATCGACTTCAAGTCGAATATTGCGCCCCGACTGATCGATCAACTTTCGGACCTGCTTTAATTTATCCAACGTGGCGGGAATAAAACTCTGCCCACCAAAGCCAGGGTTAACTGACATCAACAGAATCATGTCAACCTTATCCATCACATATTCAAGATAAGAGAGCGGTGTTGCAGGGTTAAAAACTAACCCCGTTTTACAGCCACAGTCACGCACCAAACCTAAACTACGGTCAACATGATCTGATGCTTCGGGGTGAAAGGTAATATAACTGGCACCTGCCTTGGCAAAATCAGGAATGATTCGATCAACGGGCTTTACCATCAAGTGAACATCAATCGGCGCGGTAACGCCGTGATTGCGCAATGCATCGCAAACCATCGGGCCAATAGTGAGGTTTGGTACATAGTGATTATCCATTACATCGAAATGAACAATATCAGCGCCAGCGCTAAGGACATTATCGACCTCCTCTCCTAGGCGAGCGAAGTCGGCGGCTAATATCGAAGGTGCAATTTGGAAGTCTGTCTTTAGGGGATCTGGCATGAGTATTCCGAGGCGTCAATGTGACTCGCAATGTACACGATTTTAATACCTATTTCAGCCCAGTGAAGCTGACCGCTACGATTAGTTTCTCTTACACCGTAGGGCAGCTCTACAAAGACAATTTTTTCTTGATCGATTTTGGCTGATGACAAAGCACGACCCGTTCATCCTGAACATAGAGCTGGTTTTTACCGGCTTTTACGTTCTTTGGTTCAATTATTTATTTAAGACTGCCGATGTAGTCAGACAGATTTTTAATGTCGGCATCGCTCAAGCCAGCGGACATCGCATTCATAGTCGCGTTTTTGCGAGCTCCACTACGGAAATCAATCAGGTTTTTCATAATATAGGCAGCATCGCGCCCTTTTAATACAGGATTAGCGCCTGCACCTTTCCCACCAGCACCATGACAACCAATGCAACCTTTTGCGGCATAAGCCGACTGACCAGCAGCAACATCGGCGTAAGCCGCACCGCTAAGCAAAACTGACAACGAACAAACAATTATTGCAATAAACTTCATTTTTCTAAACTCCGGAGTAGTAAATTTTAGTATGCCATTAGATAATAACTATAAAGTAAAACGATAAAGTAAAATGCCTAAATAAAGCGATATATAATGGCGACGAAAAATCCAATACATTGTGGCAAAGCCATTCACTGATGTAAAGGATACGAAACGCTGCTGAACCAACACTGAACCGTACCTAATATGACCGACTTGAAAGATCTGAAAGACTACAACAAAACGATTCGACAGGATTTAAATATCCCCAGCGACAGCAATAAACACGCTTTGAAATTTAAAACCACTTGGGGACTATTTTCGCCACGAGCGATTGATAACGGCTCTCAAATGCTGCTCGACTTTCTGGATATAGATCCAGCCGACGATTGTCTCGATATGGGTTGTGGTTACGGTGTTCTGGGTTTAACCATGGCCAAACTGGCACCCAATGGCCATACCCTGTTAGTCGACAAGGACTTCATTGCGGTTGAATACTCTGAAAAGAATCGCGTTTTGAATAAACTAGATAACGCCAATTGTTTGCTGAGCAATGGCTTCGCTCACATTCCAAAACAAAGTTTTGATATTATCGTCTCTAATATTCCAGCTAAAGTCGGCAAAGAAATGTTGTATATCTATTTATTCGATGCGCTTGAATATCTAAAACCTGGTGGTTCATTTTATATTGTCACCATCACGGGCCTACGCCAATTCTTCAAACGGGGCTTTAACGAAGTTTTTGGGCATTATGAAAAGATAAAACAGGGCAAGACGTATACTGTTGCGAGGGGCATCAAGCAGGGAAAATAATCCGTCTAATGGTCGATAGGATGTTAGTTTAGGCCCCTGCAATTGACACCATGCAGTGGTTTTTCATGTCAACCTACTGAACCATCTTGCTAACCACCTATATATATTTTAGGGGTGATGGCTATTTTGAGAGAAGTCCTTGAAAGCATCGAGTCTCCTGATTGTTAAACCGCAGGAGATTCTGGGTCACTACTTGACTAGCTTTTGTTTGGTGAGAGCGAGTAATTCAAGTGCGTGAACCGTGCTATCGCCTAGAAAATTGACGTGCCCCATTTTTCGACCGGGCCTAGCTTCGGCTTTTCCATATAGATGCAATTTTGCCTTACCGTGTTGCAGCAAATCATCCCAATTCGGCGAAGCCGCGTCAGGCCAAATATCACCTAGCACATTCCACATAGCGACGGGCGTGTGTAGCGCACTATTGCCAGCCGAAAGGCCACACATCATACGCACCTGTTGCTCAAACTGAGAGGTAAAGCAGGCATCTAATGTGTAATGACCGGAGTTATGTGGGCGTGGCGCCATTTCGTTGATTAAAATCTCGTTATCTGACGAGATAAAAAACTCAACCGCCAAAACGCCACAATAATCTAAACCATGCGCTATTTTTGTTGCTGCGTCAGTCACCTCTACTGCCATTTCCGGCGACAAATTAGCGGGCACAATTGAAGTATCGAGAATGCCATTGCTATGTTGATTTTCAGCCAATGGAAAACAATCAACTTCACCAGTCTGGCTGCGACATAATACGACCGAGACTTCCTTTGCTAGGTCGATACGTTTTTCGAGTACACAGGATATTGATCCAATCTGGGAAAATGCAGCTATCAAATCATCGTGGTTATGACAAACGACCTGCCCTTTACCGTCGTAACCAAGGGTATTCGTTTTTAAGATAGCAGGGAAACTAAAGCCCTTAGCGTGCTCGACATCAAGCTCAGACTCTATCGCTAAAAACCCGGCAACACTCAAGCCCAAAGATTGGAAAAAGGTTTTTTCACTATAGCGATTTTGGGCGATTCTTAAGGCGCTGGCAGACGGATGGACCGGCACCGAGTTCGCAAGATATTCGAGTGTATCAGCAGGGATGTTTTCAAATTCTGTACTAATAGCCGCACAATGCTTAGACATATAGTCAAGCGCTTCGCGATCATCGTAGCTCGCCTGCAAATGCTCACTTGCCATACTACCGGCGGGGCTGTTCGCGGCAGGATCAAGCACAATCACTTCATAGCCCATCGTTCTGGCGGCACTAACAAACATGCGGCCCAGTTGACCACCACCCAGCATACCCAGTGTTGTGCTTGGCAGTATTGCGGTCGACATCATTAATTTACCGGAGGTAAGGTCATTTCTAATACGGCATTCTTTTGCTGCTGACGAAATGCTTCGAGCTTGTCGGCGATCTCAGGATCAAATACTGACAACATCGACACGGCAAACAGTGCGGCGTTGATTGAACCCGCTTTACCGATAGCAAACGTGGCAACAGGAATACCTTTCGGCATTTGTACGATAGACAATAAGGAATCTTGCCCTTTTAAATGTTCACTCGGCACCGGCACACCCAACACAGGGATGGTCGTGTTCGCCGCCAACATACCGGGCAAATGTGCTGCGCCACCAGCGCCAGCGATAATACAACTAAAGCCATTTTCACGAGCGGCCTTCCCAAAATCAGTGAGTAAATCTGGCGTGCGATGCGCTGATACCACCTTGGCTTCGTATTCGATGCCAAACCGTTCCAGATATTCGACGGCAAACTGCATGACAGGCCAATCGCTGTCACTACCCATTACTACTGCTACCTTCAATTTCGACATGGTGATCTCCGTGTCGTTTAGAAAAAGCGAACGAGTATACCCCTTTTCCAAAAGAAATAACCACTCCCTTTAGATGGACTGAATATCGTCATTCCTTATGCTACTATTCGTCCTCTTTAGACCTACCCTGTAAGCTCTAACCAGCACCTCTTCTTTATCTTATTGATTATCCCGAAAACTATAGAAAGCATAGACAACAATGAACGCGAAAAACACCACCTCAGCAGTATTTGAAACTAATATCGAAAACCTCGAATTAATAGCCCGAGGCAAAGTGCGTGATATCTACCGTATTGACGAAGAACACATGCTTATCGTATCAACCGATCGGCTATCGGCATTCGATGTCGTATTTTCACAAACCATCCCGAACAAAGGTGCGTTATTGACCCAGGTTTCTAATTTCTGGTTTGCACGCACCGGCCATATCATTCGAAACCATCTCAGTAACTTACGCCTTGAAGATTATGTTTCTGCAGAAGACTTACCGCAACTTCAGTCAAGGTCGACCATAGTTAAACGCCTCAAAACATTGCCTGTCGAGGCTATCGTTCGAGGCTACATCATTGGTTCGGGCTGGAAAGACTACCAAGCCACTGGTGAATTATGCGGCATCAAATTGCCAGTTGGTTTACAGCAAGCCGAACAACTAGCCGAGCCTATTTTCACGCCGTCTAGCAAAGCAGCCGTAGGGGATCACGATATCAACATCAGCTTTGATGATGCAGTTGAGCTTATCGGTGAAGATATGGCCAATCAGGTTAAAGACGTTAGTATTGCACTCTATAAAATGGCTGCAGATTATGCCCGTGAGCGAGGTATTATTATTGCCGACACCAAATTTGAATTCGGCGTTGATGAAAATAATCAGCTTGTCTTGATTGACGAGATACTGACGCCAGACTCATCTCGATACTGGCCCGCCGATCAATATCAAAAAGGCATGAGCCCACCCAGCTACGACAAACAATTTATTCGTGATTATCTAGAAACACTCGATTGGGACAAGACACCACCAGCGCCGAGTATTCCGCAGGACATCATCGACAAAACCCAGCAAAAATACCAAGACGTTCACGATATATTGACTCGTGATTGAGCTTATTCATTTTTGCTGATTAGAAAGAAAGTTCAGCAGCCTATTATTCTGGCTAAATATTGTGTTGATGCGTAGGTGAGGCTTTGCCGACAGGGGTGTCGGTAAGGAACAGGATTCTGTGAATTTTTCCAGCCTACACTAATCTCATGACCAGTGGGTTGGTCAGAGCGATGCGTATCAAAATTCTCCTCACCGGCTCGCTGGCGCGGTGAGGAAAAATGATACTGAGCTATGAAGCCAGATTAATACTTGTAGGTTTCTGACTTATAAGGGCCTGTCACTTTCACGTTGATGTATTTAGCCTGGTCATCGGTAAGCTTCGTCATGACACCACCAAAACCCTTAACCATCAGCGCAGCGACTTCTTCGTCGAGCTCTTTAGGTAATACGGTTACGGTGATATTGTCCTTTTTAAACTCGTCCGACTGATCGGCGAACTTGTCGGCAAACATATGCATCTGTGCGAGCACCTGATTCGCAAACGACCCATCCATGATCCGTGATGGGTGACCGGTTGCATTGCCCAAGTTGATCAAGCGGCCTTCGGAAAGAAGGATCAAATAATCGTCTTGGTTGTCCGGACCGTTACGGAAGATCTTGTGCACCTGTGGTTTCACTTCTTCCCAAGTCCACTTGTCACGCATAAACTGGGTGTCGATCTCGTTGTCAAAGTGACCAATGTTACAGATCACTGAGCCGGCTTTAGCCGCTGCCAACATAAACTTGTCACATACGTCAACGTTTCCTGTCGTAGTCACAATAAGATCGGTCTTGCCAAGTAGCGCGGTATCGATACCGGCGGCACTGCGAGTATTAACACCGTCGATGTAAGGCGATACGACCTCGTAGCCATCCATGCACGCCTGCATAGCGCAGATTGGATCGATCTCAGCGATCTTTACGATCATGCCTTCTTGGTTCAAGCTTTGTGCAGAGCCTTTACCAACGTCGCCATAACCGATCACAAGTGCTTTCTTGCCTGAGAGCAACATGTCTGTGCCGCGCTTGATGCCGTCATTAAGGCTGTGGCGACAACCGTATTTATTGTCGTTCTTTGACTTAGTAACAGAGTCGTTGACATTAATTGCAGGTACTTTCAATTCGCCCGCTTCCATCATCTCGAGTAGACGATGCACACCCGTAGTAGTCTCTTCGGTAATGCCGTGAATTTTGTCTAACATCGCTGGGTACTTGTTGTGAACCATGCCGGTAAGATCACCACCATCGTCCAAGATCATGTTGCAATCCCATGGCTGCCCGTCTTTTAGGATCGTCTGTTCGATGCACCATTCGCTTTCTTCGTTAGATTGGCCTTTCCACGCATAAACCGCGATGCCCGATGCTGCGATACAGGCAGCAGCATGATCTTGTGTAGAGAAGATGTTACACGACGACCAACGTACCTCGGCGCCTAATTCGACTAGCGTCTCTATAAGAACGGCTGTTTGCACTGTCATATGGATACAACCGATAATCTTCGCGCTTGCGAGTGGTTTCTCTCCTGAGTATCTTTTACGAAGCGTCATTAGTGCTGGCATCTCAGCTTCGGCTAGCGTTACTTCGCGGCGACCGAAATCGGCGAGAGATATATCGGCTACTTTGTAATCGTTTTTTGCATCATCGTTTATGGGTGTTGCTGCTGCTGTACTCATTCTATTACTCCGTAAATTCTCAATATTAAGTGGATTCAGTTAAAGTTTGACACAGATTATAGGAGACAAGTTTTCTGCTATCAATCTGCGGCATCTAAATTCAATCGTTACATGGTCAAGCTTTAATGTTAGCAGGGGTTATGAAACTAAAATTTGACGACGGTGATTATAAGCCCCATATGCATATATGTATATGTGTTTTTATCTTTTTCTCTTGAAACTCCTCATCTGATCAATATCAGCAAGACATAAGCCCAGCTATAAGAAATTCCTGAGCAAAGTGACTAGTCTGTTGCTGAATAATTAGGTGCCGATTGCACTAGCATCGATAGCCAGACAAAAGTAAAAGCTTTGAAACCTTCAGAATGGCAAGAGGGAAATGGACGCTGGTAGCTGCCCTTTGGCGTAAAGGCCGCCTCTAAAAATACATTTTCCGCTATTGCGGCATCAATTAGATTTTTATTCAGCACTACTTTTTAGTTTATTACGCAGTGCAAATTTCTGAATTTTTCCTGTCGATGTTTTGGGGATATCAGTGAATATAAATTTGCTTGGTACTTTGAAGGACGCTAGACCATTCTTGCACCATTGCCTCAATTCGGCTTCGGTCACGATTTGATCTGGCCTGAATTCTACGAAGGCACAGGGCGTTTCTCCCCATTTTTCGCTGGGCATGGCTACCACTGCAGCAACTGAAACTGCCGGGTGTTGGTATAGGACGTTTTCAATTTCTATTGATGAGATATTCTCGCCGCCGGAGATGATAATATCTTTTGAGCGATCTTTGATTTGAATGTAGCCGTCAGGATACATGACGCCTAAGTCGCCTGAGTGAAACCATCCACCAGAAAACGCCTCGTCAGAGGCTTTTTTGTTTTTAAGGTAACCTTTCATAACAACATTGCCGCGAAACATAATCTCACCAATCGTAACGCCATCATTTGGCACAGGGGTCATGTCATTCGCGTCAAAAATATCCAGCCCTTCCAGGGGAAGATAGCGTACGCCTTGTCTCGCTTTGAGCGATGCTTGAGCCGCACTATCCAAGCCATCCCACTCGGCGTGCCAATCATTAACAACTGCAGGACCATAGGTTTCTGTTAAACCATAAAGATGAGTCACATTGAATCCCGCTAATTTCATATCGGCTAAAATGCGCTCTGGAGGTGGCGCAGCGGCGGTAAAGAAATCTACCACATGATCTAGCTCCCGCTTGTCAGCCAGCTCTGCTGATAGCAGAGTTGACATAACGACAGGCGCGCCGCAAAGATGAGTAACGTGATGATCAGCCAATGCGTCCCACATGGCCTTGGACTTGACCCAGCGCAGGCAAACATGTGTGCCGCTAATCGCTGACATGGTCCACGGAAAGCACCAACCATTGCAATGAAACATGGGTAGAGTCCATAAATATACCGAGTGCTTTGGCATTGACGCAGTGAGTGCATTGCCTTGCGCCAACAGATACGCGCCTCGGTGATGATAGACAACACCCTTCGGGTCGCCGGTTGTGCCCGAGGTATAGCTGACTGATATTGCGTCCCATTCATCTTCTGGCATTAGCCATTTAAAATCGGCGTCACCTTGAGAAACGAAATGCTCGTAATCAATTGCATTGGTTATCCCACTTAACTGCGGATACTCGACATCGTTATATTCTATTATTAACGGGTTCGCACTGGTAAGCGCCAATGCTGCTTCGATAGTATCTACAAACTCACGGTCAACAATGAGAACCTTGGCCTCAGCATGTTCCAGTTGAAGCGCAATTACTTTCGGGTCGAGTCGGCTATTGATCGAGTGTAAAACACCACCACACATGGGCACTCCATAATGCGCCTCCAACATGGCTGGGGTGTTCGCGAGCATGGCTGACACTGTGTCGCCACGCCCAATACCTTGCTTTGCTAACGACGATGCAAGCTGCCGTGACCGTCTATAGAAACCCTCATAGTTGAGACGTTGCTGTCCGTGAATAATCGCAACTTGCTTGGGGAAAACACTGGCAGCTCGCTCAAGAAAAGTGAGTGGTGTTAGAGGTTGAAAGTTAGCCGGATTTCGATCTAGGTCTGTATTGTATGGGTTAGTCACGTTATTTGTCCTGCCATCGTGCAGAACGCTTTT
This sequence comes from Polaribacter sp., assembly GCA_047615545.1. Classification (GTDB taxonomy): domain Bacteria; phylum Pseudomonadota; class Gammaproteobacteria. Next base: position 31,661 of record JBLHID010000003.1, on the reverse strand, counting down.
CGATAAAGGCATTAATGCCCTCTTCTGCATCGTGTTTTAATAGGTTGTCAACCATCACCTGAGATGCAAAGTCATAGGCTTCAGCCAGTGCCATTTCTCGCTGTTGGTAAAAGGCTTGCTTGCCGGTAGCTAGGGTCATGGTCGATTTGGATGCTATTTTTGCCGCCATCGCCATTGTCGCCTCAGTTAAATTTTCGTCCGATACGACTCGATTGATGAGGCCAATGTGCTCGGCTTTTGTCGCACTCACCATCTCACCCGTTAGCAGCATTTCCATTGCTGCTTTGTTCGAGACATTGCGTGACAAGGCTACCATTGGCGTTGAACAAAACAATCCAATATGGACGCCGGGCGTACTGAACAATGCTGAATCTGCCGCTAACGCTAAATCGCAACTGGCAACCAGTTGGCAACCGGCCGCCGTCGCCACGCCGGTGACTTCTGCAATGATTGGCTTTGTGTGGTTTACGATTGATTGCATTAATGCCGAACACGTAGCGAGTACCTGAGCGAAATAGGCTCGGCCATTATCTGCATTGGCACGACCGGCAGTCATTTGCTTTAAGTCGTGCCCTGCACAAAATGCAGGACCCTTTGCGGCGAGAATAATAACGCGTACAGAACGGTCTTTTTCAGCCAACTGCAAGGCATTTGCCAGTGCTGCCAGCATTTCTTCTGACAACGCATTGCGGCGTTTCATATCATTCATGGTGACACGTAAAATGCCACCTTCGTTGACCTCTTGAAGCACCAGATCATTTTCATTCACAGGTTTGGCATTAGCTTCGTTGTTACTCATGACTTCTACCTCGCTATATTGGTTTGCTAAGGGTATTGAATCCTGGTTTGCAATCAGTAAATATTAATTTCAACGTTACTATCGAGTGTGTTGGCTATAAAGCAATATCGATGCGCTCTATCGTGCATTTTCTTCAACTCTTCATCACTCACTTCAAAGCCTGAATCAAACTCGACCACTGGGTGCAGATCGATTTTGGTCACTGACATTTGACCCTTAGCGTTTTTACCCAGATGTGCCACCGCGTGATCACTGAAAGAGGCCACTGGCCACTTTGTTTTGGCCGCTAACGCCAAGAAGGTCATTAAGTGACAGCTACTGAGCGCCGCAGCCAGTGCTTGCTCGGGGTTTGTATACTCGGCATTACCACCCCAATCGGGTGCTGCATCAACCTTCAATTGGAACTGTTGATTGTAGATGACTTCATGGGCATTAGAAAATTGGCCTGGCAGTAATTCAGCCGAGGTTCTTTTCCAGTTTATATCAATCGAGAGATCAGACATCACGATCTCCAAAAATTACTATAGTCATCAAAGTACCACTCCTGCTATGATTTTCTTGGGGTCGTAAAATGGTTTCGGTACAACGATGATTGGCGACTGACCAGAAGCCATATCAACAACCGCAGTTGTACCTTCAGAGCTGTATTCGCTATCGATCATAGCCAGCGCAATATTTCGTTTAAGGCGAGGAGAATATATTGCAGAGGTGACGTAACCCACCTTTTTCGAACCAATAGAAATTGGCCAATGACGCGTATTCGGGCTTTGCAGGGCTGGACAATCAATTTCGATACCCACCTGTTGACGCGTAACACCTTCCTGTTCAATTTTGCTCAACGCTACTTTACCAATGAAGTCTGCTTCCATATTTAAATCAACCAGCCGACCTAGGCCTAGCTCGTAGGGATTGGTATGACAATCCATATCAGCATGGTAGGACAACATGCCGCCCTCAATACGCCGTATTGTTGAGGTATGCCCCGGCTTCAGCCCGAGTGGCCCACCCACTGACATCAAATGCTCCCAGAGTTCTTCGCCATAGCGGCCATCACGTAAGTAGATTTCATATCCAAGTTCGCTCGACCAACCTGTTCGAGAAATAATCAAAGGTATGCCATTCAAGTCAAACTCTCTGAGCCAGAAATATGGCAAGTCTTCGATCTCGTCACCAAACACTGCTTTCATCACTTCACCCGATTTAGGACCTTGTAACTGCAGCGGCGATACATCTGGTTCGCCGATGGTGACATCTAAACCTGAATTGATCGCAACACCCTGTGCCCACAATAAAATATCACTATCAGCAAGTGATATCCAAAAGTGATTGTCTGCCAGACGTAATAGAACTGGGTCATTTAAAATGCCGCCTTCAGCATTGGTGATCAAAATATATTTGCACTGTCCAACCGCACACTCGGAGAGATTACGAGGCGTTAGCAGCTGAACAAATTGAGCAGCGTCGGGCCCTGTGATTTCGACCTGTCGCTCGACAGCAACATCACACAAAATGGCTTCATTTACCAAATTCCAGAAGTTTTGCTCTGGATCACCGAAATCACGAGGTATGTACATATGATTGTAGACAGAGAACCCCTGCGCGCCCCATCGTACCGTCGCATCAAAATAGGGTGACTTGCGAATTTGTGTGCCGAAACCGACATCGCCGACCATAGAATTGCTCATATGAATACTCTAGCCTTTAGTTAAGTAGAATTCGAAGTGGTGAGCATACTCGGATTGAGTCACTCGTTTGGACTCTATTAGCGGGCCAGTGCGGCATGATCGGGTTGATCTTTAATGATATACAGTCTGTTTAGACTGTTAGCGAAAAGACAGACAAAAACGATGGTTATAAGTCGATTAACCTGGGTTTGATCGACTTGATTTCACGTGTCACGATGTAGGTGAAAAAGCGATCTATACCAATATCTTCGATTAGCAAACTATCGATCAGTGTCTGATATGCCGCAATACTCGGTACAATGAGTTTCATGATGTAATCGATGCCGCCACCAGTAGCAATGCACTCGACAATTTCATCAATTTCACAAATCCTTTTCTCAAATCGTTCGAAGTCCTGATAACGATGTTGTTTAAGCGAAATCTCCAACATGACCGTTGCCACATTGGCAATTTTCCCAAACGCTATCTCAGCATGATAACCGCTGATAACGCCCGCTTTCTCGAGTCGTGTTAGGCGAGTCCAACATGGCGTTGCTGATAGATTAACCTTCTCGGCCAAGGCCGTTTTGCTCAAACGCCCATAAGCCTGAACAGCAGCCAGAATACGAAGGTCGGTAGCATCTAACTTGATCAAACTCATGGCGATTGCAACTTTTTCAATTAGTTATTTTAATGGATGAGAGCAGGCATTTTATTATATTAATGAAATGGCCTGTCAGAAGATACAGCATTGCAATATTCCGCTAGTTGCCCATTCATTGTTTCTTATCCAATCTGCGCCGCGTCATTCGCAAACCTACAAATACTGTAATGGCGATAACTGGCACCGAAATACCAACCACTAAGTCAATGTTCAGGTTGACGCTGAATTGCTTCAAGCCCTTTAATGCATAACTGAGCAAACCTACGCTGTAGTAAGTTAATACGACAACTGACAGCCCTTCTACCATCTCTTGCAGGCGAAGCTGCATCGCGGCACGTCGATCCATCGAGGCTAACAAATCTCGATTTTGAGCCTCCAAATTGATGTTAATGCGAGTTCGCAATAAGGCGCTGACTCTGGCGATACGATTCGACAATGCCTGCACTCGATCCGACACTGATTCACAGGTCCGCACTGCTGGCGCTAGGCGGCGCTCCATAAACTCGTTAAATGACTGTGCGCCATCGATTCTTTTCTCCCGTAATTCACTAATACGGCGCTTAACCAGACCATAATAGGCTTTAGTGGCCGAAAACCGATAACCGCCCGTTGCGGCTATATGCTCTACATTGGCCGCAATCTGACTTAACTCATTGAGTAACTGTTGTTCCTTCTCTGGTTCACTGCGCAAAGCCAACTTTTGAGTCACAGTTTCCAACCTTGAATCACAGTCGGTTAAGTCCAGCGAATATTGTCTGGCGAGCGGCAGACCTAATAGCGCAAACATTCGATAGGTTTCGATTTCGAGAATACGTTGCACCAAACGGCCCGCCTGTCGTTGCCGCAAATGATAGTTCTCGATCAAAATTCGATTGAAACCATCAGCATGAATATGAAAGTCCGACCACACGCGAGCCGCACCGTCAGACACCTCGCTACCAGCCACTGTATTCGACGAGAACAATTCTGATAGCGCCTCGAAATCTCGATGTGCTGAATTGGCGCTAAGTAGCTCAAGATTCAGCATCGTAATCACTTCACCTGGCAAGGAGGCGATCCAATCAGCTGGTAACTTCGATAATACGGTTTCTTTGAATGGCGTCAAATCTGAGCACGGTTGGCTAATAGTATAGGTAGAGAACTCGGTGTGGCGCTCCCAGCGCAACTGAAACACGGGAAAATCACCAATATAAAAGCTTGCGTCCTGATTGGGTGTATCGACCCCGTAGCGTTCACAAAGCGCTCTGATAGCGTCAAGGTCTTTGCTACGATCACTCGACAGCAATGCCACATGTGTCACCCTCAGTGGGGCATTCATAATTTGATAAGGTCGAGCGTGCACCTCGTTATTGAGGCTAAATCGTTGCGGGTGGTCCTTAAGGTTTGAAGTAGTCATTCGCTAAATGTACCAGCCTCAAGAACGAGAATACAGAACAAATACTTTTATCAACTGCTAGGTGGGGGTACGTTCAATGACGTCTTATTCTTTAATCAATAGATTGGGAGCGAGTTTTCCAAAATCGTATCAGTAAAACTACGATGACCCCGCTCTTTTCGCTTTCCCGATGCGCCTTCACTTTGCGCCGACTTGTTGGTCAGGTAGGTAATTCTAACTAGTTCTAGTTGCATTGCATCGCACTCGATGTCCTGCCCTAGGGTAAACTTGTGTTACGTCAAGAAAGCCTTGGTCACCTGTGAGTGAGTGTAGGACTCCATCTTGCAAGAGATACCAGGGTGAGCTTACAACCAGCTCACCCTGCCTTTCCTACCAATTCAAGTTATGTACTTCTGAATCAAATTCAAGCAGTGTTAAAGGGTCAAAACGCCCGAACAGCACGCACTTTACGGGTTAAGCTCTTATTGCCCCAGCCAGCTTGACGGCCATTCAAGAAGTGTCGGTACCACGCGTATTTGCTCGAGGACTGAGAGGAACTCCAATAGTAGCCTGCAGCAAACCCACCCAAATTATTGGGGTCAGTTGGGCCTGAATTAGTACCATCACCGTCTGAGTCAGCGAGTTTGTCCCACATTTCATGAAGTTCTTCTTTTGACGGTAGGTACCACCCGAGAAGCCCATTAATCTTGGTGTTAGCTACCACCGCTGCTGCTGCAGAAGATTCGCCACATTTAGATGCGATGTCAAAAGTATTCTGTCCTCCCGTTCCGATAGCTGCACCGAATGCACCATTTATTCGTTCACCACCACATCCCCAGGCCAAAGCTTCGGAGTCATTCGGTGCGGCTTCAAGGCCGTGTAAACCATCATCGGTAACATAAAAAACGATGCCGCCCGCGGGTCCGGTATCGCCAATGTTGTGGCCCCCGTTGTTTTCGGTCGAATAAGCGAGTTGAGTGATTGACGTCAATCCAATTATTGACACTACTTTGAGAAAATTTTTCATGGATTCCTCTATGAATTAGTCCGTTAACAGGGTCTGAACAGGGCACAATAGTTTGTATCCATCCAGATTAAGTGGGTTAATCGTACAGCTTGATATATAAGCCGTCAACCTCCTTCTTTGAGTGAGAAAAAGCTATCAATAATTGGTAGGGAGTTTGGCGGTGATAGATGTTTAAAAAGATAGATTCCCATTAGCCTGACTTGTACTCCACTATTACTATAAAAGCCTGATTTTAACTTTAGTCCATCGTTGAAATCACGGGATTCCTACCTCTGCTTTAGCATCCTCGGCAGCTATTTATGCGTTATTCTACTGAATCAAGTGAATAGTCTGGGGGTACAGAGCACTCAAGCTTTGCGAGGCTCGATGGGCAAACTGCCTCATTATTTTGCTGGACGTCGTTTCCTCTACTTTATGGACCTCAGGCTAGATCATCATGATCGTTGGCACAAAAGTAACGTTTAAAACGAAGGGAATCAAAACACCCATTGCACTTTATTCCTCAAAGCATGAAACGGCGGTGCATCGGAGTAGTTCATACTCATGAATCCGATGTCGTTTGTGGAAGAAAGCTTACCCAATGTCTGATCCATTAAATTATTGACCCGTAATCAGGTAAGCCGAACCATCTTTTCAAACCAGATTATCAGTCTGATTCCTCAACCAAGTTCTGAACCGCAACAAAGGCTTATAATGTTTTTTTTGTTTTGGCCATACCAAATAGTAACTTCCCTGACTACTTGCTGCATTTCCATAGGCAGATACTAACTGGCCATCAAGTAGTTCTGATTCAATTAAAAACTGAGGCAAAAGTGCGACACCCACACCTTGCGTAGCGGCATTGCTCATCATCGCAAATTGATCAAATGACATACCTGTCAGATTGGATGAATCTACCTCATGACCCCTCATCCATTGTTGCCAGGCGTCTGGCCGTGTCTGCAGATGCAACAGCGGCAATTTGAGCAAATCAGCAGGGGTTGTCACTTTCACTGATGCCAATAAAGCAGGGGCACAAGCTGGCAATATCGCTTCATCCATAATCTTTTGATATTCACACTCTGGCCATAACGAGGGCGAGCCAAAATATATTGCGGCATCCATCGCCTCACTATCAAAATTGAAAGGGACCAGTCGAGTGCTGAGATTAATGGTCACTCCAGCATTTTTCGTCAGAAAATCATTCAATCGAGGGGCAAGCCAACGTGTGCCGAAGGTTGGTAAGATAGCGAGATTGAGACTTCCACCTTCCGGATTAGACTTAAGCCGGAGGGTGACATTGGCAATTTGCTTTAACGCGGCCTGAATTTCTTCGAAGTAGATTTCGCCTGCGGCGGTTAGTTTCACACGCTTTCTTTTACGATTAAACAACGTTATATCGATCTGCGCTTCTAGTTTTTGCAATTGCCGACTGACAGCACTCTGCGTTAATGAGAGTTCCTGCGCTGCCACCGTAACACTTTGATGTCGTGCTACCGCCTCAAAAGCGAGCAGTTGACTGGTCGACGGTAAAAACCTTCTAGAAGCTATCATTCCGTTTATGCATATTAATATGTGAGAATGTCAATATTAATCCACTTTCGACTCAATATACTAGCGAGTTATGGCTATATACTGAATAATGGCTACGCATAACATGAAGTTTCGGAATAGATTATCGGCATGATGATCAGGCCTGCAATCACAAAATGAGTCAAGACATGAATCAAAAATCAAACAAGCACACGGCAAACTTCGTCTGGGATGACCCTTTTCTGATTGACCAGCAGCTTAGCGATGATGAACGCATGCTGCGAGACGCCACTCGCGAATTCGCGCAGGAAAAATTACTACCGCGCGTGGTCGAAGCCTATCGAAACGAAACCACCGATGTTGGAATTTTCAAAGAAATGGGCGACATGGGCTTGCTTGGTGCCACTGTGCCAGAAGAGTATGGCGGCATTGGTGCCAATTATGTTTCTTACGGCTTGATTGCCCGTGAAATTGAACGCGTAGATTCGGGGTATCGCTCGATGATGTCGGTGCAATCGTCCCTGGTAATGTACCCCATCCACGCGTTTGGCTCGGAACAGCAAAAACAAAAGTATCTACCAAGACTCGCCAGTGGTGAATTCATTGGTTGCTTTGGTTTAACTGAACCCGACTCTGGTTCAGACCCGGCCAGCATGAGCACCAGAGCGGAAAAAACCAGCAATGGCTATCGTTTGAATGGCTCTAAGATGTGGATTTCGAATAGCCCTATTGCCGACGTATTTGTGGTCTGGGCAAAGTCCAAGGCACACGACAATAAGATTCGCGGGTTTATTCTCGACAGAGGCATGACAGGGTTATCGACACCGAAGATCGAGGGCAAGCTGAGCTTGCGCGCATCCATCACTGGCGAGATAGTGATGAGTAATGTTGAAGTTGGTGAAGACGCTTTGCTACCTGATGCCGAAGGTCTTAAGGGGCCATTTAGTTGTCTTAATCGGGCGCGCTATGGTATTTCGTGGGGCGTGCTGGGCGCGGCTGAAAGTTGCTGGTTCGCTGCTAGACAGTATGGTCTCGACCGCAAGCAATTCGGCCGACCGTTGGCACAAACGCAGCTTTTCCAGAAAAAACTAGCTGATATGCAAACCGACATTACGTTGGGTATGCAGGGTTCACTCCGGTTAGGTCGGCTGTTCGATGATGGCCAGATGGCACCTGAGATGATATCGATGATGAAACGTAATAATTGTGGAAAAGCGTTGGAAATTGCCCGCATCGCACGCGATATGCATGGTGGTAACGGTATCCATGAAGACTTTCATGTCATGCGCCACATGCTAAACCTAGAAACAGTCAATACCTACGAAGGAACGCACGACGTGCATGCCTTGATTCTTGGGCGAGCACAAACTGGCTTGCAGGCATTTTTCTGATTTTACGGGCTGATATTGAAGAGCCCATTTTTAAGCGCTGATATTTAAAATATGGATAGAGCTGATATTGTTCATGACAACTTCCTGCGCCGCGTTGCCGAACAGGATCTTGACTTTAAAACCAGTGATTTATCACTGACTGAAGCCGGGCTGAGTAAAGAGCATTTGGTTAGCATCTTTTACTCGCAAGCATTGAGTCGTCAGCTTGATCGCAAGTCGCGAAAAATGCAGGCAAAAGGCCAAGGGTTCTATACCATCGGCTCTTCTGGTCATGAAGGCAATGCTGCAATTGCATCAGCCTTTCGGCCTGATGATATGGCTTTTCTGCATTATCGCGACGCGGCATTTCAGATTGCCCGTGCAGCCCAAGTGCCGGGACAAACCCCACTTTGGGATATGCTGCTAAGTTTTTCGACTTCTGTATCCGACCCTATTTCTGGCGGGCGACACAAGGTGCTCGGTTCGAAGGCTCTCGCTATTCCACCACAAACTAGCACCATAGCCTCTCATTTACCCAAGGCAGTTGGTACCGCTTATTCGGTAGGCATGGCTAAACGGCTTAAACCTGAACATCAAGCTTTGCCTGACGATGCAGTCGTGCTTTGCAGCTTTGGTGATGCCTCGCTTAATCATGCTTCGTCACAGGCAGCATTCAATACCACTTGTTGGAATGCATTTCAGGGTATCCCGTTACCACTGGTTTTCGTCTGTGAAGACAATGGCATTGGCATATCAGTCAAAACGCCCATCGGTTGGGTCGAGGCCACTATGTCAAATCGGCCCGGCCTTAAGTATTTCAAATGTAATGGGCTGGATATTGTAGACACTTACGCCACCGCCAAAAAAGTAGCCGATTGGGTCAGGCGAACTTGTAAACCTGCTTTTTTGCATATGTCCTGCGTGCGCCTATATGGTCACGCTGGGCCAGACGTGCAAAACAGTTATTTGTCAAATGAACACATTGAAAACACCGAAGCACACGACCCTTTACTTTATAGCGCGAAGACTTTAATCGAATCCGCCGGTTTGAGCGCTATCGAAGTTATCTCAATATATAACAGCATCGGTGACCGCGTTGAGCGGGCCGCCGAACAGGTCATCCAATTACCTCGCCTGCAGACGGCGGCACAGGTAATGGCAAGTATTGTGCCGCCTAAGCGAACCTGCGAGCCAGTCGAACCCACATCCAAAGCGCAACGTCATCTAACTTTCGGGTCAGCAGACACACAGGCGCTCGACAAACCTCAACACATGGCAAAAATGATCAACTTCGCGTTGACTGACTTAATGATGGATCATAAAGAAGTCGTGTTGGCCGGTGAAGATGTAGGCCGCAAAGGCGGTGTCTATGGAGTTACACAGCACTTACAAAAACGCTTTGGGGTCAGCCGAGTCAGCGACACATTGCTTGATGAGCAATCAATATTAGGATTAGCGATTGGTATGGCGCATAACGGATTTGTACCAATTGCAGAAATTCAGTTTCTGGCTTATCTACACAATGCCGAAGACCAGTTACGTGGCGAGGCGGCGACCCTGCCGTTTTTTTCCAATGGCCAATTTAGCAATCCGATGGTGATCCGCGTCGCCGGACTGGGCTATCAACGGGGCTTTGGTGGTCATTTTCACAATGACAATTCTCTGGCTGTATTGCGCGACATCCCTGGCATAGTCATTGCTTGCCCATCGAATGGTCGTGACGCGGTATTAATGCTACGAGAATCCATACGCCTCGCCCGCGAAGAACAACGTGTGGTGGTTTTTGTAGAGCCGATTGCTTTGTATATGACACGTGACCTGCATCAGCCCGACGATGGTTTGTGGACTTACCAATACCCTGCCGTTGGCAGTGAGCCAGACATGACTTTTGATACAGTCGGCGTTTATACCGAAAGTAAGGGTAATGATACGGAATTAGCGATTGTCAGTTATGCGAATGGTTTTTACCTGTCAGTTCAGGCTGCGAAAATACTGCGTGAAACACATGGTATTGCTTGCCGAATAGTCGATATTCGCTGGATCGCCCCCTTGCCAGAAAACGCCATCATCAATGCCACAGCAGACTGCAAACAGGTTTTGATTGTGGATGAATGCCGTAGCACCGGATCACAAAGCGAAGCACTCATGGCATTATTTGCCGAAAAAACGAAGCACACTCCTGCTCGCCTAGCCGCCAAAGACTCCTTCATCGCAACTGGCCCTGCTTATGGTGCGACCATGCCGAGTCGGGATGGTATTGTTAATGCGGCTATTGCATTAGTTAAACCTCAGGCTGAGGCGTAACCGATGACGCGACAAACAGCACTGGTTATCTGTCCTGGACGAGGCACTTATAACCGTCAAGAGCTAGGCTATTTGGCAAAACACCATCAAAACCAACAGCCAATGCTGTCCGAATTTGATGCCCGTCGCGAGGCACTAGGTCAGCCATCCCTAACCGAGCTCGATAGCGCTGAAACCTATTCGACGAGCCGTTTAACCCGAGGCGACAATGCCTCTTCGCTAATCTATGCCTGTGCCTATGCAGACTTCCAAGCAATCAATCGCGATAAATTTGACATAGTTGGCATGGCCGGCAATTCGATGGGCTGGTATATCGCCCTCGCCTGCGCTGGTGTGCTCGACACTAACCATGGTTTTGATGTGGTGAATACTATGGGTACTTTAATGCAGGACGCACTAATAGGTGGTCAACTGTTATACCCCTATGTCGATGAAAACTGGGTTGAGATACCGCACAAGCGTGATGAGCTAATCGCATTAACCCATTGCATACCCGATTTGTATTTATCGATACATCTGGGTGGCATGATTGTGTTTGCGGGTACTGAGGAAGCGCTCAAGACTTGCGAGCAAGCGCTCGAACCCATACAAGATCGGTTCCCAATGCGACTGCATAATCACGCCGCGTTCCACTCGCCACTACAGCAACCTATTTCAGCCATCGCCAAACAGCAATTGCCACCCAACTTATTTCGCCAGCCGGAGTTACCGTTGATCGATGGTCGCGGACATGTCTGGCTTCCACAAGCATCTAATCAAACAGACTTGTGGGATTACACCCTTGGACATCAAGTAGTAGCACCCTATGATTTTATGGCATCGGTTAGATCAAGCCTGCGTGAGCTTGCACCCGACAACATTATCCTACTCGGCCCAGGCCAAACACTAGGCGGCGCTATAGCACAATGTTTGATCGCAGAAAACTGGCAGGGCATTCGCAGTAAACAGGGTTTTATCAACAGGCAAGCAGAACAACCATTTTTACTGTCGATGGGAATGAACGAGCAACGTGCGGTCGTTATTTGAAGGGTATCCCTACCGTCTTATTTGAAATTATCTAACTTGAAAAGAGATAGAAGCATGAAAAAAATTGCAGTACTTGGACTAGGTAAGATAGGCGCGTTGGCGGCTCAGCTATTGCACGATGCCAAATTTGATGTGGTTGGCTTTGACCTGCGTGAAATAAATGAAAGATTTGATTTTGCTACTAGAGTAGTCGATCTCAGTTCAGTCGATAACATGCGCACCGAGCTCGAAAAAGTAGATGCGGTTCTGTCTTGCCTGCCGTTTCATCTCAATATTGAAATATCCAAACTGGCACATGATACTGGCATTCATTATTTTGATTTGACCGAAGATGTCGCGACCACCAAAGCCATTATCGAGCTAGGCAAAACATCACGTGGCGTGATGGCACCGCAATGCGGTCTGGCCCCCGGTTTTGTCGGTATCGTCGGTGCCAGCTTGATATCCAAACTAAGCGAATGTCGATCTTGTCGAATGCGCGTCGGCGCACTGCCGCAAAACCCGACGGGGCTATTGGGCTATTCGTTTAACTGGTCACCCGAAGGTGTCGTCAATGAATATTTGAATGACTGTGAAGTGATCGAAGATGGTGAACGAAAGTGGGTTTCACCCATGGAATGGTTAGAGACAATTTACATCGACGGCATGAAACTAGAAGCATTTACCACATCGGGCGGGCTCGCAACCATGTGCGACACCTACCTCGGGAAAGTCGCCAACATCGATTACAAAACCATGCGTTATCCCGGCCACATGGATTTAATGAACTTCTTTTTTCACGAACTACTGATGCGCGATCGACGCGAAGAAGCAGGACAAATTTTGGTTAACGCCAAACCAGCAGTCGATGATGATGTGGTTTATGTCCATGTCGCAGCTGAAGGTATGAGTGATTCGCGGCCAGCACGTAAAGAATTTGTGCGGGCTTATAGACCTATAGAAATTGCAGACAAAAAACGTACAGCTATTTCGTGGACAACGTCTGCCTCGGTCGTCGCGGTGATCGAAATGGTACGCGATGGCAAATTACCCCAGCAGGGCTTTATCAAACAGGAAGACATCGCACTTGACGACTTTTTGGCCACTAGCACCGGGGCGTTATACACGAATTAATAGCAACACAATATCAGGGCGTGAGCCCAAACCAATAAAATTGGTTAGAAGTCTATAGAAAAGTTTTTTCAAAAAGTAATGGTGGGTCTTTGACCCCTTTTATTAATTACTGCCAATAAGCTTCAATCACACACCGTGGTTTGTGTAGGTTGTTGGTGACATAGAACCCTAAAACAGGTTTAATATTAAAGGTGTTTTCTTACTCTATTCCCTTTATTTTGTGTCACTACCTGCAATAGTTTTACTTCTCTTTGTAGCTGCCGGCATAGTTGATGACGCACATGTGTCGATAAACTTTGTGACTACCACAAGCGACACCACTTACCAGGAAGTTGGCATTGAAGATGTTCTCGCGGTGCCCGCGGCTGGGCACGCCGTCATCGATAATTAGCTGAAGAATGACACCGACACCGGTGTCTGCGCCATAGCTGATGTTTTCGCCTGCGGTGACATCCCACTCACCATAGCGATTGACGCGTGTAAAAGGGTCGCTACCATCGCTACCTGAATGACCAGTGTCACCCTTCGGGCCTTGGTCTTTTACATGATCGCGAGCGCCAGCACTCATACCTTTCGATGGTTTAATCGCTGCAATCGGAGACTGCTCAGCGAGCGCTCTGATTGCCTCGTCAACAGCTTCAACACCTTCGTTGGTTCCCAGGGTGATCTCTCCAGGAATGTGCACCATCCCTTGGCTGTCATAATAAGACCGATATTTTATTATGGCCTTGGAGAACTCTTTGGGATTGGTTCGCGCCAGATTCATCTGTGCCAGCACTTCCTTTTCGAGAGCGGACAGATAATCCGACTGGGCGATAGATGGTAAAGGGACTGTTGATGTGGATAGCAGGATAACGATTAAGGGTAATATACGATTCATGGAAGAGCTTCTCAAGTTACGTTTGATGGTCGTCACGGGCAACCCGTACGAAAAAGTCAGTAGATCTATCATCTTAATATATCGATCGATTGTTTCATTTACTCAAACTCTCTAATTTCGTGTGCTTGGTTTTTTATAAAATAGAACTTATTTCCATCGAAATTGTATAGCTTGGGCGAAGCATAAATAGGCGATCGTCCATGTTTAAAATCTTCATCTACAAAAGGGTTAACAATAAACAACGTACTATTCAATTTATAACCAACCCCATAACTGGATGTGAAACCATTAATAATTTCTCCTGTTGCTAGATTTATCAATGAATTCTGCTGACATTGCGTCCCGCAACCCCACTGCACAACTTTATACTTCCCAGCAAAATTCGCCGTAGCTTCGAATGCTTCTCGGTAACGTGTTCTAAAATTCCAATTATCAGTGCCTTTTTCTAAAATTAAACTGGATGCCTTGTTGAATGCATAAGGTGCAACCCTGTATTGATTAAATACTGGATCAGTAATTTTTTCAAGTGGAAACATAACCTCCGTCAGCGCTTTTCTGGCACTTTCTAAAGGAGTTAATACTTTGCTTTTTAAAAACAAAATAATGGCCACTAAACCTATGATCAAAACTATCAAACTAATTACAAAGTTTTTCATAATGTATAACACTTAGCTAACCAGCTATCATCGCCACCATTGACAGCGTAACTGAGAATAAACGACAGGCAGTCTTCTATTGCGTAATCGTTAGCAATCTTGGGTTTCTAATCTATATTGAGAGATCTGTATTTCCGTACCGTAATCAGCATAGTCACCCTCTGATCTTTTTCCACGATACTCAGCCCAGTTAATCGGACTATAAAGCGCTGGTCGCTGATCACTAATTACAGTGGGCAATGGACCTATGTGGGCGTGCGCCGCAGGATTCAAAAAGAAAGGGATACTGTAGCGCTTGGACCGCGTCATTGCCTGCACACGATGTACTGCTGCCGTATAAGTGTCATTTGACCATACTTGCATCATATCGCCAATATTCACTACTAACGCACCTTCTATTGGTTGAATGTCATACCAATGTCCGTCTCTATGAACCTGCAGGCCGCCGATATTACCTTGCAACAATACTGTGAGGGCTCCAGCATCGGTGTGGTGATGGATACCGTAGCCAGCTTCGGATTGAGGTTTTTGCGTTGATTCCGCCAGTGGATCCTCAAGCGGATAGTAATTAAGTCGAACAAAGCCCGTATGGCTATTTTCAAAATCTTTATGTAGATAATTCGCAGGAAGATTCAGCCCACGGCAGAATGCTTTTAGCAATTGCATAGAGAGCGCTGAACACTCTGTATAGTACTCCTGCATGACGGCCTTAAATGTCTTTTCATCTGCTAACCATCGATTTTCTGCACTGTAAATAGTATCAATACCTGGACGGGTGAAATCAAACACCTCTTTCTTGTCCCTTTTATTTTTAGTCAGCTCGTTATTATAATAACCCCAAGGGTTATCTTTGCTACGTAGAATTGACTCTTTGGCAGCAACTGGTAAATCAAAAAAATGTCGTGAGCAGCTCAGCACTTTTTGGATTAAATTATCTGGAAAACCGTAGTTCACAATCTGGAAAAAACCCCAGTTTTTGCAGGCTTCGGCTATTTCTTGCACCACCTGCTCAGTTACTAGACCGTTAGCAAGCCTTTGAAAATCGATGATGGGAACTGAATCAGCTAACGCCAAGCGCTGTGCAATAGGATCCTGATCGAGGTCTTTTGTTAGATGGTCGCCCATATTCTATCTTGATGATTTATACATGATCGATCTAGACCCACCCTCTGGCCAAAAAGCAATATCAAGGACGCTAGCAGAGAATAAAGGACAGGCACTCTCGAATTGGCACTCTTGGTTTCACAATATACCATTACCCACTCAGCATCAAATATCAAGGAAGAAAGGATACACCTCAATCGTTAAAGTAACACGATGACCCTAACCAGAAAACAGCTCGTCGCCATTGAAGATACTCCCTATCAGCCTGTTATTTCCCGCTTTGTACGTCGTAGTTACCTGAGTGGTATTGATCCTCATTCCGGTAAAGGTGAACTTTAAGAGTGCCCATGCTTAGTTGTTTTATAGGGCCAACAAAGCCAGCAGTTTGAAAAACTCTACGCCTCACAATTCGCTAAAAAGCGACGAACCCAGTAAAAGACTGCCTGACTCGCAATAACCAACCAATAATGAAAACGCTTCGAGCGTTAGCGGACAGCTATACCTGGAAAACGTATTTTTTGGTTAAATTCCGTTTTTATTCACAGATTGTAACTTATCTTCTGAAACCGACAGTTTTCTCTGACTGTAGATTGGGTGATTTTAAAGACTGCCTGTCCTTTATGATCTTTTTATGATCTCTTTATGATCTCACTTTTTATTGAATAGCTTCGACGAAAAATGCGCGAAAATAACGACGAAGGCAATATAACACATGATAGGAATGTATAAATTGAAAGCGTTTACGTAATGGAATCCTTTAAGAAAGCCCTCAGTACTTCTTATAAATTCATAATTAAGCAGGCAGATATTCTCAGTTAAATTAAGAACAAAAGGCCATTTAGAACAGTTAATCAGTGCTAAAAATGGAAAGACAAAAGCTATAAAATAAATCATAGCTATATAGGCAATTTTTAGTTTGCTAATCATAACCCTGGCCTAAGTACTATTAACGCCGCACTTTACGGAGAGCGAGCGCAGCAAGTGATTTCGGCAACAGTGCCTTGTTAGTTGTGAGTTGGATATTCATAGTAAATATCAAATTCGCCATTATGAGTTTTTTAAAACCATTTTTAATATAGAAATTATTTGCACGACTGCCTCTCAATGCTCGAAGGTGCACAGGTAAGCTTTTGAATTTTTCTGCTTCGACTATAACCTCGATAATGGCCTTACCTCGGTTTTTGCTTAGATGCGCTATTTTGATATACAGGTGATCAAGAAAAAGGTAATCCTCTCTCTCGTACTACGTAGAGCCCTAATAATTCGCCATTTTCGATAACTTCAACAGTGTCATTTGATTCCCATTTTTCTAAAAATCGGCTTCGTACTCGAATTTCATTAAAACGATCTAGAGCTACTAGACTGGGCTTCATCGTAGAAGCCCTTAATTCAGCTAATTCGTTTCCATCAGCTTGATCAGCTGAAATATATTCCATGATTATTTCCTTACAACTAACGCTTAGTAGACGTCAATTTGACGGGATATTACATTTACTATCAACGGTAATCCTTTCATGACACAAGCGCCTAATCTGCTAGGAGTCCTAAGTAATAAAATTCGCATTAAAAATTATAGTGTTCGAACCGAAAAATCGTACATTCACTGAATTAAATCATATCTACATTTTCACTTAATGCAACACCAGTGGGAGTGGGACACTATTAGGACACCCAATATGTTGATGTGTATGGCCATGATGCGGTTCAGTACGCTTATCCGCCCTACTTGGACCTACTTCCTGAATGAACTCCACCTACCAGTTCATTAAGGTTACGCCTAAATAGAAACCATCACCCGTATCGCATCCAACCTTAACCTAGCATGTCCTAAGGAACTTTCGAACTGGCTTAGCTGATCTCGGTAGAACTGAATCTCTTCGTTGCGGACATTAGCATTTACTTTTTGTAGTGCAATCAGTCGATCAATTTCTCGTTCGAGTACGTCTTGACTGCGTTGTTTGGCGGCTGCCACTAACGCAGCCACCTTTAAATTCGCAGCTTTTTCTGCCAGTTCAAGCAGACCATTTAATTCAGTCTGGCGTGCCTTGACGACTTTTACCGCGGTATCGATATCAACCCGTTGGGATATTTCTTGGATTGTCTCGTGGCTGAGTACAGCACTATGATCTCGACGTTGTTCATCGACTACCATGTGTACACTGCTGTTTGGGAAGTAGCGTTGGCTATTGAGCTTACAGTCGTCAGAGAATTCCATTAGGAAGTGGCAATCGAGTAAAATAGTGCCCGGTTTTACAGTGCTGTATTTGATGGCCACTAGCGAGGTATTACCAAACTCGCTACTCAGGATCATGTCCATTGCATTGCGTACGAACGGGTGTTCCCAGCTGAGGAAACGTAGGTCTTCATTCGCGAGTGCGACATTGCGACGATAGGTGATAGTCATGCCGTCATCCGGTAAGCCGGGCATTTTAGTGAGCATGTTATCACCTGGCGAAATAACCCAACTATCGGGACCACGGATTTCGCTGTCGACACCATAACAATCGTAGAGCCGCTCCATGTAGCTGAAAATATCATGCTCATAATCACGCGCAATTGCTTCTTCGACTAGCTCTTCGGCAAGCAGAGGTCGACAGGAGTTAGCCTCCAACAGGCGGTCTCGCCCCACTTGTAAGGCTTCGTTTAATTGCTGGTAAAGCTGATTGCTCTGCTCGATAAATTTATCGAGTGGTAACTCTGGTTCGGCCAAATGTTTGAATAATTCTACCCGTGTCTGCATGAACACCTGATGGCCAGCAGCACAGGTTTGAGTAAAGGCATTTAAGCCTTCGTGATACCACCGAAACATCACTTCTTGCGCAGTACCTTGTAAATAAGGGACGTGTATATTGATAGTGGCATTCTGACCGATACGATCTAGACGGCCGATGCGTTGTTCTAATAAATCTGGATTGACTGGTAGGTCGAACAAAACCATGTGATGGGCGAATTGAAAGTTACGACCTTCACTACCGATTTCTGAACAGATTAAAACCTGAGTTCCGGTTTCATTATCGGCAAAAAATGCAGCACCACGATCACGTTCGACCAAGCTCATACCTTCGTGAAAAACAGCGGCTTTTATGCCTGTTTTCAGCCGAACCTGCTCTGCTATTCCAAGGGCTGTTTTGGCACTTGATGTAATCACTAGTACTTTATTGTCGGTGTTATTTTGCAGGAATTCTGCTAACCATTTGATGCGCTCATCGCCACTGGCCCAATTAAAATTGGCGTCATCCTCTTGGAAGCCAAGTTCGGGTGATAATAAATACTGTGGTGGGTGATCTGGCTTACCTTCTGAAAGCATATATTTCATTTGCCAATGAGCCGATACCGGCAAAGGATAGGCATGGACTTCACGCTCGGGGAATCCTTTAATGGTATGACGCGTATTACGAAATAGCACTCGACCCGTACCATGTCGATCAAGCACGTTTTCGACCAGCGATATTTGCGCAGCAGACCGATCTTCTTTATCTTCACTTTCTAACAGGCTAATCCATTTTTGGTTTTCAGCTTCACCAACAGTTTGTTCAATCAGTTTTAGCTGACCGCTATCTAACAATGTATCTAGTTGAAGTGCGTCGACTAAATCAGCGAGTGCCTCATAGTTGGACTCTTCTTTTAGAAAACTATTTAAGTCATTAAACCGATTTGGGTCTAGTAACCTTAGCCTAGCGAAGTGACTCTCCTTACCTAGTTGCTCGGGTGTCGCCGTCAGCAACAGCACGCCAGGTGTTTGCTTTGCCAAGCATTCGACCGTTTTGTATTCGTCACTCACCGATTCGGCAGACCAACTCAGGTGATGCGCTTCATCGACCACCAGAAGATCCCATTCGCCCTCGACTGCCTGCTGAGCTCGTATCGGGTTATCGACCAGAAATTGTAGGCTACAAAGAATAAGCTGTTCACTGTGAAATGGATTATCCAGCTCGTTCTGCCTGTCGTCATCTTGCTCTAGCATATCGTCACAACGCGCTTCATCGAACACGCTGAACATCAAATTGAAACGTCGCATCATTTCGACCAACCACTGGTGCACCAGACTTTCAGGTACCACAATTAACACTCGATTAGCGCGTTCTGTGAGTAATTGTTGATGCAAGATAAGACCGGCTTCAATGGTTTTTCCTAGGCCTACTTCATCTGCCAACAAGACACGTGGCGCGTAACGTTGTGAGACTTCGTGTGCGATATAAAGCTGGTGTGCGATTAAACTGGTGCGACAACCGGCTAAGCCATACACCGGTGACTGCAACAAGGCATTCGCAATTTCGCGGGTGCGATAGCGCAGTGCAAACCATTTATTACGGTCAATTTGACCATTCATTAAACGCTCGCCCGGACGATTTAACTGAAGGAAATTATTGAGCTTCCCTTCCGGAAGCGCAACTGTCTCGCCGGCTTCGTTAAGACATTGATAAACAATCAGACCGTTCGATTCTTTAAGCTCAACGATTGTGAAAGCCTCGTCCTGTTGATTCAAAACCAAGTCGTCAGGTGAAAAACGCACACGCGACAAGGGTGCGTCCTGCCGAGCGTATATTCGGGTTTCGGTCGTTGCAGGGAAAATTATGCTCACCGTCCTATGCTCAATTTCGATCACCATCCCAAGACCTAGTTGAAGTTCGGCAACGCTTATCCAGCGTTGCCCTATCGAAAATTCTGGTGCTGCATTTGTTGCGGATCGTGACACTGATTGGTTACCTGATTCGGGATAAACCCGATAAGAAAAATTCGTGGCGCATTTTGGTGACATATTATAGCAAGGCAATTCAATCATTGCTTGAAGTTGCTGCACTTGTTGAACAGAATGTCGCGATGATTCCTATCCATACCTCGGGTTATTTTATTACTGGTTCTGACACCGATGTCGGCAAGACCTATATCACTTGCGAAATAGTCCGGCAGCTAGGTGAATTTGGACTGTCATTGGAAACGCGCAAACCGGCTGAGTCGGGTTGCAAGCTAGATACGTCGGGAAACATGGTTCCAGCCGATGGCCTAAAGCTTCAAACAGCGAATTCGCAGCATGAAAGTATCGATAGGATTACGCCTTTCAAGTTTGGAGCGGCTTTGGCACCCCATCGTGCAGCCAGAATCGAAGGGCGGCAATTACTGCTCAATAGTTTACTCAATGCTTGTTCACGAGATGATGGCAATAGCACGCTGATAGTCGAGGGCGCAGGCGGTTTCTACTCACCCATGGCGGACGATGGTCTCAATGCCGATCTTGCAGGCTTGTTGCAATTGCCAGCCATTATCGTCATCAACAATAAAATTGGTGCTGTTAACCAGGCTTTACTGACGATACAGGCGATTGAAAATAAGGGTTTGGCGATAGCCGCCGTCATATTGAATCAGGTTAAACCGAATATAACTCCCGATATGAATAATTTTGAAGATTTACTGGTGTATTGTGAATACCCCATTTTTTGCTGCGGCTATCAACAAGCACTACCGCCTATTTTTGAAGTTATTGCCCAATGAATAAGGGCTATTTGATCATCCTCACTAGCTATGTTGCCTGGGGATTATTTCCACTTTATTGGTCGCTACTCGCACATATAGCACCGCTTGAAGTGTTGCTGCACCGAATGCTATGGGCAACACCGGTATTACTACTACTGGTTTTATGGAGTTTACGCCGAAGACAACAAGTTATGATGGCGTTTCGATCCTGGGCTGAGGTTCGATTATTGGTTATTTCCAGTCTGTTTATTTTTTCAAACTGGGGCATTTACATCTGGGCTGTGGCAAATCAACGCGTGATTGAGGCGAGCATGGGCTATTTCTTGACGCCTCTTCTCAACGTGGTTGCCGGCGTGATTTTCTTCGGTGA
Organism: Polaribacter sp.; assembly: GCA_047615545.1. GTDB lineage: Bacteria > Pseudomonadota > Gammaproteobacteria. Next base: position 10,325 of record JBLHID010000003.1, on the reverse strand, counting down.
AAAGCTCGACAGACTAAAGCTCACTGCCATTGGCTTTGCTACATTAGGTGTCGGTTATTACATATCGAGCATTACCGAATTCCCATGGGTAGGATTGAGTCTAGGGTTTGGCTTTGCAGGCTACGGACTGCTCAGGAAGAAAATGGCGACAAATGCAGTTCCTGGACTGTTAATCGAAACATTATTTCTCTTGCCGTTTACGCTCGCCGCATTAATTTGGCTACACCTCAATGGTCAGGCAATGTTTCTGAACCTAGATCCATCTACCGACCTCTGGCTGATTCTAGGAGGGCCTATTACCGTTATTCCGCTGGCCTTTTTTACGGCCGGGACCAGGCTGTTACCCATGACATCGGTTGGCATTTTGTTTTACATTACACCAACATTACAGTTTTTGTCAGGCGTGATGATTCTTGGCGAGGCATTTAATCAGGACAAGTTGATTGGCTTTGCGGGGATATGGATTGGGCTGGCTATTTTCACATTTAGCTTAGTGTCTGGCAGTCATAATCGCCAGAAAGGGTAGAGGACATTTCTAAACATCACTATTGTAAAGACGCCCTACAGAGAGTGGCTAGCTCAGCTAACCCACAAACTTAGCCATGTTTCCAACTTCGACGATTTTCATCGCATTGGTTCCACCATCGGTGCCCATCAAGTCACCTTTGGTGATGATCACTAAATCCCCATCATCGACCGACTTTTCCTTTAGCATCAAGTCAACTGCTTCTTGGTTGGCTTCGGCGTGGTTGGTGTGGATAGATGGAAAAAAGATGGGGAATACACCTCGATATAAAGTCACTTTGCGGTTAGTTGATTCATGACGTGACAACGCGTAAATGGGAATACCAGAACTAATGCGTGACATCCACAATGCGGTCGACCCTGTTTCCGTTAACGATGCTATAGCGCGAACACCTAGGTGGTTAGCGGTATACATTGACGCCATTGCAATGGCTTCATCCACCCGATTAAAAGTAGAATCAAGTCGATGTTGAGATTTGCTGGCACGGTTTTCCTGTTCGGCGTTGTAGCAAATATCTGACATGGCGCGCACTGTTTCACTGGGGAAATCACCCGTCGCAGTTTCGGCAGAGAGCATGACGGCATCAGTACCGTCTAGCACTGCGTTGGCGACGTCGAACACTTCGGCACGCGTGGGAATTGGGTTGTCACGCATCGACTCCATCATTTGCGTGGCAGTTATAACAACACAGTTTCTATCTCGTGCCATTTTGATGATTTTTTTCTGTATCGCGGGTAATTTGGCGTCACCAATTTCGACACCTAAATCACCCCGAGCCACCATCACGGCATCTGACGCGTCGATAATTTCTTCTAGGTTAACCAGTGCTTCGGCTCGCTCTATTTTAGCGATAACACCACCTTGACCACCAGCTTCCCGCAGCAATCGGCGTGCCAGATGAATATCATCTGCGGTTCGTGGAAATGACACAGCGATATAATCCGCATCTAATTTGGCGGCGGTTTTTATGTCTTCCTTGTCTTTTTCGGTGAGTGCATCGGCTGATAACCCGCCGCCTTTTAAATTAATGCCTTTGCTGTCGGATAATTCACCACCAACCAGAACCTTACAATTCACTCGAACGGCATCCGTTGATTCGACCTCTAATACGATTCGGCCATCGTCGAGCATGAGTATGTCTGTTGCCTTAACTTCGGTTGGTAGAATTTTATAGGTAATACCGACCTGGTTTTGATCACCATCATTCACACCACAGTCTGCGTTTAGACTAAATTTATCACCATTTTTCAACTGAATTGCGCCATTGGCAAAACGGTCTATACGGATTTTTGGCCCTTGAAGATCAGCCAGTATCGCGAGGTGGCGATGATTCGCCTTACTGATGGCTCGGACCTTTTCAGCTCGCGCAACGTGCGCTTCGGCACTACCATGAGAAAAATTTAGACGAACGACGTCAACACCAGCTTTTATCAAAGAGTCTAGTGCTTCGTCTGACTCGGTAGCGGGCCCTAGTGTCGCTACAATTTTCGTTCTACGAATCTCAATTGCCATTGATGCTTACCTGTTAATAATGCCTGTTAGTAATGTCTTTCCGTTATACCTTAGCTGCAACGTATCTTTGCTCTAGCATAGTAACTGCGGGTAATTGTTTGCCTTCCAGAAATTCCAGGAAAGCGCCTCCTCCGGTAGAAATATACGAAATGCCGGACTCGATATTATATTTGTCAACGGCTGCAAGCGTGTCTCCACCACCGGCTATCGAAAACGCACTGGACGATGCTATTGCTTGCCCAAGCGTTTTAGTGCCTTCTCCGAACTGAGCAAATTCGAAAACCCCAACAGGACCATTCCAGACGATTGTTGCAGCTTGCGCCATTAACTTAGCGAAGTTTGATGCCGTTTCTGGGCCGATATCGAGGATAATATCATCATCTTCAACTTTGCTGACCAGTTTAACAGTAGCCTCTGCATGCTCTGAAAACTCTTTTCCACACACTACATCTGTCGGCACTGGAATTTCTTTGCCTTTTGCTCGGGCTACGTCCATTAGTCGCTTTGCTTCGGGTATTAAGTCTATTTCTACCAATGACTTGCCGACATTATACCCAGCAGCTGCGATGAATGTATTTGCTATTCCGCCACCTGGTATCAATTGGTCGACAACCTCGGTCAGCGCATCGAGTACGGTCAGTTTAGTCGATACCTTCGATCCACCGACGATCGCAGCAACGGGGCGCTTAGGTTTATCGAGCGCCAGTGTCAGTGCCTCTAACTCGGCAGAAAGCAATGGGCCAGCACAAGCAATGGGTGCAAACAGCCCTACACCATGCGTAGAAGCCTGCGCTCTATGCGCCGTGCCAAAAGCGTCCATTGCGTAAATATCACATAAAGCAGCATATTGTTTCGATAGTGTTTCGTCGTCGGCTTTTTCACCTGGATTAAAGCGTACGTTTTCGAGCAGTAGAACGTCACCATCGCTCAGAGTGGGAGAATGTTCCAGATAATCAGTGCTTAGATTGACGGTTTTACCTATGGCATCGCTCAGATAATTGGCCACAGGCTGTAGGGAATATTGCGCCTCTACTGCGCCTTCTGTTGGACGACCCAAGTGAGACATAATCATTAGCTGCGCACCAGCTTCAATACAATAGCGAATCGTCGGTAGTGATGCTTTAATTCGCTGATCACTGCTAACAGCACCGTTTTTGACCGGTACGTTCAAATCCTGACGTATCAGTACGCGCTTTCCACGTAGATCAAGATCGGCTAACTTGGTTACTGGCATCGATGGTTCCTTGGGTAGTGCTCTACTGGATTAGCATTAAAAAAAAGCCTGCACTATTTGTACAGGCCTTTGTTGTTCGTCTTCAGGGCACCCTTTCATTACTTAGGTGGCGTCAAATTAGCAAAAGCTAATGTGACGTTTATTCGGCTGTAACACCCGTGACGTTATTAACAGCCTCGACCACTTTACTCACCGTAAAACCAAAGTAGGAGAAAAGCTCTTTAGCAGGTGCTGACTCACCAAAGGTGTCGATACCGATAACAGCGCCGTCAAGCCCAACGTACTTATACCAACCTTCAGTCACTGCAGCTTCAACCGCAACACGAGCCGTTACATTGCTTGGCAACACTGATTGCCGATACTCTTTGCTTTGGCGATCAAATAGCGCAGTGCATGGCATTGAAACAACGCGGATTTGTTTGCCAGCCAAGCCTTCCGATTTTGCTGCATCCATCGCTAATTCGATTTCGGAACCGGTCGCGATAATAATGGCATCGGGCGTGCCTTCGCAGTCCTTCAAAATGTAGCCTCCTTTTGATATTGCGTCGATCTGCTGCTCGGTTCGCTCTTGATGCGCCAGTGCCTGACGTGAAAACACTAAACAGCTCGGGCCATCTCGATGTTCAATCGCCGCTTTCCAGCTTACCGCCGATTCAACTGCATCACATGGACGCCAAACATTCATGCCTGGGATCATTCGAAGAGTCGGTATTTGCTCAACAGCTTGATGCGTTGGGCCATCTTCACCGAGGCCTATTGAGTCATGCGTGAAAACGAAAATACATTGGATTTTCATTAACGCGGCCATGCGTAGGGCGTTTCGAGCGTATTCTGAAAACATCAAGAAAGTCGCACCGAAGGGAATTAACCCACCATGCAATACGATGCCGTTCATCATCGCCGCCATGCCAAACTCTCGAACGCCATAATTGATGTAATTAGATTCTGGCGATTCAGCGCGCATCGGCTTATAACCTGACCACTCCGTTAAATTCGAACAACCTAAATCAGCGGAACCACCGAATAATTCTGGTAGTAACGGAGAGAATGCTTCAATGGCCGCCAACGATGCTTGTCGACTCGCTTTAGTAGCCGCTTCGGCATTCACTTCGGCGACATAAGCGGTGGACAATTCTGCCCAGTTTTCTGGCAATTCACCACTGAAGCGGCGCTCAAGTTGAACCGCTAACTCAGGGTATTCGGCACGATAGGCCACTAGCGTTTCGTTCCAAGCTTGCTCTGCGGCTTGGCCTGCTTCGCAATGGTTCCATTTCGTATAAATTTCTTTAGGTATGACGAAAGGCTCATGCTCCCAACCGAGTGCTTCACGGGTCAATGCGATTTCCTCATCACCCAATGGCGCGCCATGACAACTATGACTACCAGCTTTATTCGGTGAGCCATAACCAATGGTCGTTTTACAACAGATAAGCGATGGTTTCGCGGTTACCGCGCGGGCAGCGTCTATTGCTATTTTAATGGCATCGGCGTCATGACCATCCACTTCTGTCACGTGCCAGCCGTAGGCATCGAAGCGCTGCGGCGTATTATCTTCAAACCAGCCTTCAACAGGGCCATCGATAGAAATGCCGTTGTCATCCCAGAAGGCGATGAGCTTACCCAAGCCTAGAGTGCCTGCGAGTGAACCCGCCTCATGCGAAATACCTTCCATCATGCAACCATCACCTAAAAAGACATAGGTATGGTGATCGACAACCTTGTGTCCATCACGATTAAATTCAGCCGCTAGCGCGCGTTCGGCGATAGCCATGCCAACGCCATTAGCAATGCCCTGCCCCAATGGGCCAGTGGTAGTTTCGATACCAGGCGCGTAACCATATTCTGGGTGACCAGGTGTTTTTGAATGCAGTTGACGGAAGTTTTTTAAGTCGTCAATTGAAAGGTCGTAACCGGTCAAATGTAATAATGAATACGGCAGCATTGAGCCATGTCCGTTAGACATGATAAATCTGTCTCGGTCTGGCCAGCTAGGATTTTTAGGGTTATGTTGCAAAAATTCACTGTAGAGAACCTGAGCAATATCAGCCATGCCCATAGGAGCGCCGGGGTGGCCTGATTTGGCTTTTTGAACTGCGTCCATACTTAACGCTCTGATAGCATTGGCAAGCGTCTTGGGTGAAGGCATAACTGGCTCCGAAGAACGTAGTGTTCAATAAGGTTGAATTTGAGAAGATCGTCTAAATGTAGCGACGCTCTAAACTTCATCGACCTGGTTACCTATTCGGACAGCCGCTTCGCTTTATCTCCGCTAGCCCCGAATAAGGCGCGGTATTCTCTCGCAAATGACTATTTTGGGCAACTCAAAATATCCTTATATCGTCCCAATCGTCGCAAAAACGATATATGCATATATATTTATGAATTTATTCATCTAAATTGATGACTTTCTATTTTGTTATTATCTGGCTCCTATATACTCTGTTTTTTTTCGACAGGGCATAGACATGTCAAACGCATACATTTTTACTTCCGAGTCAGTATCAGAAGGCCACCCAGATAAAGTCGCTGATCAGGTTTCTGATGCCATTCTAGACGCATTGCTTGAGCAAGACCCAAGTTCGCGTGTGGCCTGTGAAACCTTAGTTAAAACTGGCATGGTCATGCTTGCCGGTGAAATCACAACGTCAGCCTGGGTCGACATGGAAGCTCTGGTTCGAAAAACTGTCAGTGATATCGGTTATGACAATCCAGAATGCGGTTTTGATGGCAATACTTGCGCAGTCCTCACCGGCATAGGCAAACAGTCTGCCGATATTGCAATGGGTGTCGATGAGTCAGACGACCGTGAACAGGGTGCTGGAGATCAGGGCCTTATGTTTGGTTACGCGAGTAACGATACCGATGTTTTAATGCCAGCACCCATTACCTATGCACACCGATTGGTGAAACGTCAGGCAGAAGTCAGAAAGTCAGGTGAGCTAAGCTGGTTGCAACCAGACGCTAAAAGCCAAGTGACTTTACGTTATGAAAACCACGTGCCCGTAGGCATCGAAGCGGTCGTTCTATCAACTCAACACTCTGAAGATGTCAGTCTCACAACGTTGCGCGAAGCCGTCATTGAAACAATTTTGAAACCGGTTCTACCCGCTGACTGGTTTTCACAATGTAAGACTGAAAATATTCACGTCAATCCGACAGGACGTTTTGTTATCGGCGGCCCCGTGGGAGATGCCGGTTTAACTGGCCGTAAAATCATTGTTGATACCTATGGTGGTATGGCGCGACATGGTGGTGGAGCCTTTTCGGGCAAAGACCCGTCAAAAGTCGACCGATCGGCCGCCTATGCTGCTCGTTATGTCGCCAAAAACATTGTTGCTGCTGGCATTGCGGATCGTTGTGAAATACAGGTTTCTTATGCAATTGGCGTGGCCGAACCTACCTCGATCAGTATCGAGACATTTGGCACTGGGCGAATTGACGATGCTCGCATTATTCAGTTGGTTAGAGCGCATTTCGACCTCAGACCCAAAGGCTTGATAGCGATGCTCGACTTGCTTCGCCCAATTTACCTAGAGACAGCGGCTTATGGCCATTTTGGCAGAGACGATATCGATTTGAGTTGGGAAAAAACTGACAAAGCAGCAGAGTTGAAATCTGATGCCGGTTTATAATACGCTCTAAATGATTACCAGCATGGCCAACTAACGGCTGTGGATGCTGCAGGGACAAATGTTAGATCACTGTCCCTGCATTTATTTTAAGGATGAACTTTTGCTTACTGGTACGATGAACATCTTATAATGAATTGCTATGTTGCCTAGGAGCCCATAAGCGATGCGACTGTCTCGCATTTTTACCGAAAAGCCGCTCACCGTCGGTTCTACCATTCAGTTAGATACAGCAACTAGCCACTATGTACGCAATGTGCTCCGGCTAAAAACAGATACGAACATTGTTTTGTTCAATGGGTTGGATTGTTGCAACTACGAATCAAGGCTATGTTTTGATGGGAAAAAGACCGCTGCTTCGATAACTTCGGCATCGGATGGTAATACTGAGTCGAGCTTGGATAGTGAAATCATTCAAGGTTTAAGTCGGAACGATCATCTCGACTGGATGATTCAGAAAACGACTGAACTGGGCGTGCAACGAATTTCAATATTCAACTCCAATCACAGTCAGATACCTGTTAAAGCAAATCAACTTGAAAAGAAAATGCATCATTGGCGCGCTATTGCGATCAACGCCTGTGAGCAAAGTGGGCGACATGTGCCACCAAAAATCGATTTTTTTAACAGCCTCCAATCACTGCTCGAAGTGCCCTATCAGCGAGACAATAAATTCCTGTTAGATTTTCAAGGGCCTCGCCTTGGCACTCTATTGCAACCTCAAACCAAAACACCTCAAATATCTATTATGCTGGGTCCGGAAGGTGGATTGTCTGTAACTGAAATAGAATTAGCGAATGCTGCTGGTTTTATATCAAGCCAAATCGGCACCCGAGTATTGCGTACCGAGACTGCCGCGGTGACCGCACTGGCTATCGCCCAGTCTTACTGGGGCGATATATAAACTGAGTGAGTTGCCTGTTCAATTTTTTCATCCGAGGTTTTTAGCTTTAGACTCAGTTAACGCTATAACAATCAAGCCCATTTCTTCTACTCCAATGACGGCAACGAGCTCGCCGCGTCACAACACCATTCCACCAAAACAGTCACTACTATCAGCCAGTTTTTCGGTACCCAATAGCCAATGATTTCAGCAGCAGACGAGTTTGGCACAACAAGATTTATCGAGGCCAGCGGGAGAGTCATGCGGCGTATCGAACCATTATCACCAACCATGTTTCACTAGCCGATTAATATCGAGAATCAAAACGACATTACCATCGTCTAATATACTCGCGCCCAACAAACCCTTAACCTGGTCCAATTGTTTGCCCAACGACTTGGCTATGATGTCTCGTTTGCCAATAACCCGGTCTACGTGCAAGGCCACTCGAATATCACCAGAGCAACTTAGTATGACGGATTGCATTTGCTTGTCGGCACTGGCAGTAAACTCTGCACTGCTTTCGACTAAGGTCGACAGATAGTGCAATCTAAAAGTATGTCCAGAGTGCTCTAACGCTGGTTTGGTTTGCCGGTATTGCTCTGCTAGTTTGTGGGTTTTAAACTGGACAATCCCCTCCACATTAATTAACGGCAGCGCATACGTTTCATCACCGGCTCGCACCAAAATAGCCTGATTAATCGATTGGCTAGCTTCCACAATCCTGCTGGGCTCTTGGCTTAAGAAGTTGACATCCAAGTCGTGCGCCTCATCGAGAACAACTTCATCAAACGCTTTTATCTTTATTTCAACGGTTTTATCAAAACTAACATCGAGATCTCTCGCAACTTTACCTTTTGAGAGTGAGGCAGCCTCTTCCTCTTTAGGTTGACGCTTTTGCTCCAATACTTGCTCTACCTGTATCAGCTCTAACACCATTGCGCACATTTTCCCCTCGCTTGGTTTTAACTCATTACTAATTATTTTTTTAATCGTGATAAATTGTGCTTCGATTATCTGTCGTTGCTCACCAAGCCCGATCATCGCCAATGTATCTGATATCACATGGAGCTCATACGGGATGTCTTGCAGTTTTTGAACGTCGTTTAGATCGCTATTGGCATATATCTCGAGGCCTGCTTTAACTGTTTTGATGTTATTACTGACCACTTCTAAAACAATTTTGCACAGCGCCTGATTAGGACCAGAAAAATTATTGCGTAACTGATTCCGGTCGGCTTCATTGGGTAGAAACTCTTCCAGTCTGTAGGCCGCTTTAATCGCCTGACATTTTGGCCCATCACACTCAGGTTGCGCGATGTAGTACAGAAAGTTTTTAATTAACTCAATAGGTTGACGTTTTAACAAGCCTCTTTCACCAGTCGTTAACAGTACTCGGAACAAGGTATCAACCTTGCCCAACAAATTTTTGATCGAAACCCCTAACTCAAGCTTATGGCGGGATACAGATTCGACTAAAGCACCGATAATCCACCAAACTCGGGCTACCTGTTCAGAGCTAGAGCTTTCCTCCAGTACATCAAAAATCTTTTCTAAGCACTTAAAGTTTTCGTCAACCTCGTTATCTTTAATAACATTCAACAGTGACAGTTGAAATGCGGGACGGAGTTTTTTAATTAGTTGCTTCGAGGCATCATTGGCATGACCATCAATCGCATCGATCTCAGCATCGTCGCCATGCATAGACAAATCAGGTAAAAATAGGCGTTTATCGGAAAATAGATCATGCTTTTTTATCGACCGAATATCATTGAGTAAAAGCAGTATGGCAAATGGAATATCACGATGACCTGATTGAACATGCGCCAGGTAATCGGGTAACTGCAAGACGGCTCTCAACAATACGTCAAGCGCCTGATCATCTTGTTTTTTACCTGCGCTCTCTTGTTCGGCAATCGACTCACAGAGCGACGCCATTTCTTCGGTCAGAACGGCAACGCCATATTGCTCACCCTTCGTGAAGACGCCTTGAGCAACATCAAGTTGATGTTTAACGCTATCGAGTAAGAGTTTGTCGCGTCCTTCGATACAGCGCTGTAGGTCATCTGTGATTCTTTTTAGATTAGGGTCGACGTTCACCTCTATCTTCTCTTCATCCCGACCCGCAGCGCTATGTTTTATTGAGGTTTGCTGAGAGTTCATTAGCTCGACCTACCTTAACCACTCGAGTTATCTAGGTTTTGATTGGCCAACGCTTCTGCGTTGTCTACCACCCTATTGTCCAGCGCCCCCCTCCTGGGCAGCTTAAATCCTGCGACAGATTTGCGTATGGTGGTAACCATCCCCGATAGTTCTCCGATAGAGCGCTTTGCCTCAACCGAACCTTCGGCGATTTTCAAGGTGATTTTCTGAATAATATCCATTGCCTGAGTGAGTTTTATGCTCTCGGATGCCAGAGATTTGGACTCTTCTGAGGTCACTAATATACGCTGCGCGAGATTCATCGATAATCGCTCAATTCTATTCATAGCGCTGCCCGAATCCTCTGTCAGTTTCGTCCCTTTGGCTACGTTGGCGGCG
>JBLHID010000002.1:0-61759 GCA_047615545.1 Polaribacter sp. | reverse complement strand
AAAATTCTAGGTTCTTATCCCAAAGCTTCATTTTGAGTCAAATGAAGATGAAACTGAGGATAAGGGCGCGCATGATCGAATCACGAATAATTGAATCAGTAGTGATTAGATCTATGATGATTAGATCAATGATTATTAAATTAGTTATAATTAAGACGCTAAAACAACCGCTATGATCAATCGATTGGCTATTATCGGTGTCGGTTTAATCGGCAGTTCGTTGGCGCTTGCGTTAAAGCAGGCAAACGCCGTCGGGCATGTTGTCGGTTGTGGACGCAATCAAGCTAACCTACAAAAAGGCATTGAATTAGGTGTTATTGATAGTTATTGCGATAACGTAGCTGAAGCGGTTAAAGACGCTGATGTTGTTGTCGTCGCCGTCCCGCTTGGTACGATGCAAAGCATATTTGAGCAGATCAGTAGTGTCATATCCAGTGATACGATAGTGACCGATGTTGGCAGTACTAAAGGTTCGGTTATCGAAGCCGCCAGAGCTGGGTTAGGTGAGTGCTTTCATCAATTTGTGCCCGGTCATCCTATTGCCGGTTCAGAGAAAAGTGGCGTTGAAGCAGGCATCGCTAAACTCTATCAGAATAAAAAAATTATTCTGACCCCTTTGCAGGAAAATTCACAATCGAGTATCGATAAAATTTCTGACATGTGGCAGCAATGTGGTGCACGTATCGAGTACCTGAGTGTCATTCAACACGATAAAATATTAGCAGCGACGTCGCATTTGCCGCATTTACTGGCTTTTGCGATGGTAACCTATCTGTCGGGATTGAATGACCATGACGAAATATTTAAATACGCGGCCGGTGGCTTCAGAGACTTCACTCGAATTGCGTCGAGTGACTCGGTCATGTGGCGAGATGTTTGTCTGGCCAACGGTGACGCTCTAATCGAGTTAATCGATGGCTATAAAAAGGAGTTAGATGAAGTGGCAGAAGCAATCAAGCATCAAGATGCTGACAAGTTATTGCAGCTGTTTGGTAAAGCTAAATCAGAAAGAGATATCTTGGTAGGCAATTGTTAATGAGCAACTCTGAATGCAGCTTTATATGCACACCTGGCGGCGAATCCAGCGGTTCGATTAGAGTACCTGGCGATAAATCAATATCACATCGCTCTATTATTTTGTCATCAATCGCTGAGGGCATTAGTCACATCAGCGGATTTTTGCAAGGCGAGGACAGCCTCAATACGATGAGATCTTTTCAAGCTATGGGTGTTGATATCAAGCGCACAGGTGATCAAATCGAGGTGAAAGGCGTTGGCTTACATGGCTTAGAGCAGCCTGATTCTAGTCTCGATATGGGTAATTCAGGTACTGCAATGCGTTTGCTGCTCGGCTTACTGGCAGGGCAACAATTCGATACCACGCTGATCGGCGACGAGTCTCTCTCAGATCGCCCAATGAATCGAGTGATTACACCATTACTCGCGATGCAAGCGACGATTGATAGTAACACCAATGGCACTGCGCCATTGACAGTGCGTGGCAAATCAGCATTAACTGCGATTGATTACCTGCTACCCATGGCCTCGGCGCAGGTTAAATCCTGTATTTTGCTGGCGGGTCTTTACGCGAAAGGTGAAACTGTCGTGACTGAACCAGCACCAACCAGAGATCATACCGAGCGTATGCTGCGAGGATTTGGCTGTCAGGTTGAAAGCAAGGGTGCAGTGATCAAGTTAAAAGGTGGGCAGACATTAACCGCTACAGATATAGAAGTGCCAGCTGATATATCATCAGCCGCCTTTTTTCTAGTCGCGGGGAGTATCTCTCCTATAGGCACAGAATTGACATTGACCCATGTGGGAATCAACCCAACACGAACTGGCGTAATCGATATCCTCAAGTTAATGGGGGCTGACATTACGATCATTAACCGACGCGATGTTGGTGGTGAGCCGGTTGCCGATCTAATTGTTCGTGGCGCTAAACTAAAAGGTATCCAAATTCCAGAATCCCTAGTGCCACTGGCAATCGACGAATTTCCTGTCCTATTTGTTGCGGCTGCCTGCGCCGAGGGCAAAACAACGTTGACAGGCGCAGAAGAGTTAAGAGTCAAAGAAAGTGACCGTATACAAGTTATGGCGGACGGCTTAATCACGCTAGGTGTCGATGCGGTTCCGACAGCTGATGGGATTTTCATTCAGGGTGGGAGTATTACGGGCGGAGTAGTTGAGTCCCATGGCGATCATCGTATCGCAATGGCATTCAGCGTGGCTTCGATCCGCGCGACTGATACAATCACCATAAATAATTGCACCAATGTTAATACATCGTTCCCAGGTTTTATTGATCTGGCAACCAGTACAGGAATGAAGGTTAAAAGTTTATGACCGAAAAGAACACGCCTTACGTAATCACCATTGACGGACCCAGCGGATCGGGTAAAGGGTCTCTGGCATTACGAATGGCAGAAAAGTTAGGTTTCAATTTGCTTGATAGTGGTGCCATTTATCGTCTTGCCGCATTGAAGGTAGTGCACAAAGCAGCTGATCTCAATCAAGAGTCTAGTGTGCTTGATGCCATTAGTGATCTCGACATTCGATTTGAAATTGGTGAGGATCTGAGCATTCCATTCCTTGATGGCGTAGATGTGTCGACTCAAATACGACAAGAGGCAACGTCGGAAGCGGCTTCAGTCATCGCCCAATATCCGAGTGTACGCCAACGTTTATTAGGTTTGCAGCAAGATTGTTTTCAGGCCCCGGGGTTAGTTGCGGATGGCCGTGATATGGGTACCGTTGTATTTCCACAGGCGAGATTCAAGTTCTTTTTGTATGCTTCGGTTGAAATAAGGGCGAAAAGACGACATAACCAGTTGATTGCTATGGGGATATCGTCTAATATCGCGCAGCTTCAAGCTGATTTGACCGAAAGGGACGAACGGGATCGAAATCGAACCGAATCTCCCCTAGTGCCAGCCTCTGATGCAATTGTAATTGACTCGAGTATTCTTGACTTGGAACAAGTGATCGATTTGGCGACTGGCCATATCGAGGAACAAAGTAAGTAAGGAATCAACGAGAAAATTTAACCGTTCCAAGTAGATGCACTGTCTGCCTGGTTTTTTAAACTAGCGTAATTGCGAAAGAGTTTCTTTAGAAAAAGAAAGAAACGACTGTTCAAAATTATAGAATCATTATTAGGAAATACCTCATGTCAGAAAATTTTGCAGAAATGTTTGAAGAAAGCATTACTCAAATGAATATGCGCGTTGGTGAAATCATCACTGGCGAAGTTGTCGATATTAACCGAGATGTTGTTATCGTCAATGCAGGATTGAAGTCGGAAGGCGTCATCCCAAGAGAACAGTTTTATAACGAAAGTGGTGAACTCGAAGTCGCTATTGGCGATATCGTTGAAGTTGCGTTAGACGCAATCGAAGACGGATACGGAGAGTCACGTCTTTCAAGAGAAAAAGCTAAGCGTGCAAGAGCTTGGACTCGTCTTGAAGAAGCGCAAGCGAATGATGAAATCATCACTGGTCGTTTCACTGGTAAGGTTAAAGGTGGTTTCACTGTCGATATCGGCGAAATCCGTGCCTTCCTACCTGGTTCGCTAGTTGACGTACGTCCAGTACGTGACACTGCTTACCTTGAAGAAAAAGAACTCGAATTCAAAATCATCAAACTCGACCAAAAACGCAACAATGTTGTCGTATCACGTCGTGCAGTTGTTGAGAAAGAATTCAGCGAAGAGCGTGAGAAGTTACTTGAGAACTTGAAAGAAGGCGAACGCGTTAAGGGTATCGTTAAGAACCTTACCGATTACGGCGCATTCCTTGATCTGGGTGGCATTGACGGTCTTTTACATATCACAGATATGGCTTGGAAGCGTGTTAAGCATCCTTCAGAGGTTGTTGAAATCGGGCAAGAAATTGACGTTGTTGTACTTAAGTTTGACCGTGAGAAGAACCGTGTTTCACTGGGTCTTAAGCAAATGGGTGATGATCCTTGGGCGAACATCATGCGTCGTTATCCTGAAGGTCAGCACTTGTTCGGACATATCAGCAATATCACTGATTACGGTTGTTTTGTTGAAATTGAAGATGGTGTTGAAGGTCTGGTACACGTATCTGAAATGGATTGGACTAACAAAAACGTTAATCCTAATAAAGTTGTCACATTGGGTGATGAAGTCGAAGTGGTTATCCTTGAAATTGACGAAGAGCGTCGCAGAATTTCACTGGGTATGAAGCAGTGCAAGCAAAATCCATGGGATGAGTTTGGCGCTACTAACAACAAAGGCGACATCATTTCCGGAAAAATTAAATCTATTACTGATTTTGGTATCTTTATTGGATTGCCTGGCAATATCGATGGTCTGATTCACTTAACTGATCTTTCTTGGAACAAGTTAGGCGAAGAAGCAGTACGTGACTATCAGAAAGGTCAGGAACTCGACGCAATGGTTCTATCGATTGATCCAGAACGAGAGCGAATTTCACTGGGTATCAAGCAAATCGAGAAAGATCCTTTCGCAAGTTACATGTCTGACAAGCCAAAGGGCAGTATCGTTACTGGTACGGTCATCGCAGTTGATGCTAAAGCAGCGACTATCGATTTGGGTGATGGCATTGAAGGTTTGTTAAGGGCTTCTGAAATGGCCAAAGATCGTATTGAAGACGCTAGATCTTTCATGAATGAAGGCGATCTAATCGAAGCTAAGATTACCGGTATGGATCGTAAAGGTCGCAGTGTTTACCTATCTATCAAGGCAAAAGATACAGACGAAGAGCAGGAAACGTTACAGGATTACGCGACTAGTAGTAACAACAGCGACAGTGCTGCAACCACTAGTTTTGGTGACCTGTTAAAAGAAAAAATGGATTCATAGGTTGTCTTTTCTAAAGTAACCCGATGTTAAAGGTGGCATAGCGATAGAGATTGCTATGCCACTATACTAATTTGAGGTGGAGCTTACGATGAAGGAAGTGGAGTTTGTACCGTCATTAACTAAATCAGACTTGATAGATAACTTATCGAGAAATCAAAAGCATCTTGTTTATAAAGATGTCGAATTGGCAGTCAAAAGCCTGATCGAAATGATGAGCAATGCCTTATCAACAGGCCAGAGAATTGAAATTAGAGGTTTTGGTAGTTTTAGTCTTCATTACCGTTCTCCAAGAACCGGTAGAAATCCAAAATCTGGCGATAAAGTTAACCTCCCTGGAAAGCACGTTCCACATTTCAAACCAGGAAAGGAATTACGAAATCGAGCTAATAGTCAAAAGTAATCTGGTTCAATTAGCACTCATATCAGCCGAAATAAATATCCACCTTTCGCATAAGTATGGGCATTCATAATGGATTTCTGGCTTTTATCACTAGTCCTTTTCGCAATTTTCATTGGGTGGATTCTTGGTAGATGGAAACCGATTAAAAAGGCAGATGCCACCAATCAGCTCGACAACTGCTCTGACTCCTATGCTCTAGGACTCAATTATTTGCTGTCAGACGACTCTGAAAACGCAATCAAAGTTTTCACAAAAATTATTGAAGTTAATCCAAATACGATAGAGGTTCATCTATCGCTCGGTAATTTGTTTCGATCTAAAGGTGAAGTTGATCGCGCTATCAAAGTACATCAAAATTTACTCGCGCGACCAGATTTAAGTCGAAATCATCGAAATACTGCCATCGAAGCATTGGCCAATGACTATCTCAAAGCGGGATTGTTAGATCGAGCCGAAAAGTTATTTAGGGAATTGATTCAACTCGATAGCAATAACCTAACTGCTTACCGTTATTTACTCGATTTATATATCACCGAAAAATCCTGGGATGAAGCAGTTGATTGCGCACAGGTTTTGTTTGATCGGAAATACTTAGGTGCTTCTACCGCATTGAGCCAATGTCTTTGCGAGACAGCCGAAAAAGCAGTCAGTAAGGGTAGCCGTAAAAAGGCACGAGTCAACTTGACGAAAGCATTAGAAATTGACGAAAGCTGTGTTCGTGCAGCATTGTTATTAATTCAATGGAATCTGAACGTCCAATATTACCCGGCTGCGAAGAAAGTTTTCGAGCGGTTGATAAGGAAAAATCCTGAATACATAGCGTTGTATATAGAACCAGCGAAACAAATTTTTATACAAGGGAAGGAATCAACCAAATATCAGGAATTTTTGGAACAACAATATGAACGCCAGCCTTCGACGCGTCTTGCCATCGCTCTATTAGAGCACTACGCGACAACGAATAAATCTGAAAAAGCTCGACAATTCTTATCGGAAGTATTGAAGGAAATACCTTCTTTAGGTGCCTATGACTTTGCTTTGCGATTTCTTCGATCTGACTCAATGCAGTTAGCTGATGCATGGCAAGGGCTATCAATTTTTCTGAAAGCGATGCAAGAAAAGAAGGCTGAATTTGTCTGTACTCAATGCGGATATGAAAGCCACGCAATACAATGGAGATGCCCCAGTTGCAGAAACTGGTCATCAATGAAACCCGTTTAGGGATCAGTAGTCATTATAAGTACCGATAGACAATACGAATAAACTATTTTTAATGAGCCAAAGCCAATGAACAATAACGAATCTAGAGTCATAGTGGCGCTGGACTACTCCGATCAAAAACAGGCCTTGGAGTTCGTCGCAAAAACCAGCCCCGACCAATGTAAGTTGAAAGTTGGTAAAGAGTTGTTTACGCGTGCAGGCCCTCATTTGGTGGAAACATTAGTTAGTAAAGGTTTTGATGTTTTTCTTGACCTCAAATTCCACGATATACCCAATACCGTTAAAAAGGCCGTATATGCGGCAGCTCAATTAGAAGTGTGGATGGTTAATGTTCATGCGATGGGTGGTCAGTCGATGTTATCCGCCGCACGTGAAGGTGTTGATATGGCCGGCAATCGGCATCCATTTCTGATTGCAGTTAGCGTACTTACCAGTATGTCGCCAACTGATTTGGCTCAATTGGGTATTAGTGATGAGCTACCTGATTTTGTAAAGAGGTTAGCAGCAATGGCAATAAATGAAGGATTGGATGGATTGGTTTGTTCTGCACAAGAAGCCAGCCTATTACGTGAAACATTCGGCAAAGCACCACTACTGGTAACGCCAGGCATACGACCCGACTGGGCGACTACAGATGATCAGCAGCGTATTGTGACGCCCGATCAGGCAATAGAGAATGGTGCTAGTTATTTAGTCATTGGGAGGCCAATTACACAACATCAAAATCCTTCCGAGGCCCTTGAGATGATAAATCTATCTTTAGTGATCTAAGGCGTTAAGCGCTTGTTTGCTTTATTCTTTTACATAACATTCTGCAGAAGAGCTGGTGACAGTCTGTCTTTGAGTCGTTACACTAACCGAAGTGGCTTGGGCTAGAGCTAACTCTATAGGCTCGTACTATCATCCTGTTCTATCAATATCAATAACGATAACTTAAAAGATAATTATGGATCCTAACTTCCTAGAATTTGAACAACCGATTGCCGAACTGCAGGCAAAAATTTTAGAATTACGCTTTGTCACCGACGACTCTGACATCAATATTTCGGAAGAGATCAATATCCTTGAGAAGAAAGCGGAGAGTCTGACTTCGAATATTTTCTCCAAATTAACCCCTTGGCAGATCTCACAGTTATCACGCCACCCTAGTCGCCCCTATACGCTTGATTACATCGACCGCATGTTCACTGATTTCGAGTTTTTACACGGTGATCGCGCCTATTCGAATGATTATCCTATCATTGGAGGCATTGGGCGATTGGATGGTAAGCCTGTGATGGTGATTGGTCATCAAAAAGGGCGTGATACTAAAGAGAAAATAAAACGTAATTTTGGCATGCCGCGTCCAGAAGGGTATCGCAAAGCACTTCGCTTAATGCATATGGCCGAAAAATTTAAAATGCCGTTGATAACTCTCGTTGATACACCAGGAGCCTATCCTGGTATCGGTGCCGAAGAGAGAGGCCAAAGTGAGGCCATAGCACGTAACCTGTATGTCTTGGCAGACTTAAAAACACCTATTATTTGCACCATCATAGGTGAGGGTGGATCAGGTGGCGCACTCGCTATTTGCGTAGGTGATCGTATTAATATGCTTCAATACTCAACTTACTCGGTCATCTCTCCTGAAGGTTGTGCATCCATATTATGGAAAAGTGCAGACAAAGCCTCCCAAGCGGCTGAGGCTATGGGCATTACCGCCGAGCGTTTATTTGCCCTTAATCTAGTGGATGATGTAATCGATGAGCCACTCGGTGGTGCGCATCGTAATCATGACCAGATGGCCGAAACGCTCAAACGTAACCTAATCGAAAATATTGAAGCGTTAGAGTCAGTGAGTATCGATAAATTATTAGATCAGCGTTATAAAAAGTTGATGAGTTTTGGTAATTATAAAGAAGGCTAGCAACAAAGCTGGTATAACGCAGAGGCCACTCAGAACTTTACGTTCATGCACTCGAATGACCTAAATAGTATGAAATCTATAGTATGAAATCTCGTTCAAGGCAGTTAGATATATTAACCCATTGCCTTGACTTGCTCCCTGCAAGTGTCGAAAACTGTGTTCTGGCATTCAGTGGTGGCCTCGACTCTTGCGTACTACTGCATTTATTAGCCAATAGTCGTTTCTTACCCAACACCAAACTTTGGCATGTTAACCATGGGCTTCAAATTGAAGCAGATAGCATGGCAGATTTTTGTCAGCAGCAAGCCAACGCTTATGGTCTTGAATTTAAACTCAGTCACCTTAATTTACAAACAACTGAAACTAACATAGAAGCCCTTGCAAGAACGGCACGCTATGGCTTGTTTGCTAGCGAGCTCACACAAAACGATTGCCTACTGACGGCTCATCATATGGATGATCAGGTAGAAACCTTTTTACTTAATGTACTTAGGGGCTCCGGTAGTGCCGGCCTTCGAGGCATCGCAGCAGATAGACCCATTGCTAAGTCCCGACTCATTCGTCCTATGCTTCAGGTCAAACGAGACACATTGCTAGACTATGCGAAGCAGCACAAACTGGAATGGTTCGAAGACCCCAGCAATAGCTCGGTTCAATTCAACCGGAACTATATACGGCACAAGGTAACCCCAGTGATTCAACAACGGTGGCCAAACTTCCAACACTCCATTGCCACGGTGTGCGATATACAGGCAGAAACCCAGCAGTTACTAGATGACCTAGCTGCCCTAGATTACGATAGTCTTATTGATGTAAACGATCAGTCAGCACCAGCCAAATCACCTTCAACTCTGAGCGTTCAGGGCCTTGCCTTACTATCAGCTAGAAGGCAAAAAAATGTGGTTCGTTACTGGCTTCGAGTAAACCAAAGACCGAGCTTGCCAAAAGCACGGTTAGATACATTCACAGAGCAACTCGAGGTAAAGCAGGACGCCAATCCAATTATCGAAAATGGTGATTATGATATTCGGATATATCATGGTCGAGTATTCATTGTGGCCCACGAGCTGCCCCAACCGCAGCAGGCCGTGTATGATTTTTTATCAGAATCAGAAGGAGGATCAGTATTGGAAATCCCCGAACTTAATCTGGTGCTGAGACGCAGTGTAGTTTTAGATTATTTGGGTATAGAGGACTTAGGGCAGGTTATCCAGGTTAGATTCCGTACTGACGAACCACCAACCCATCAACACAGCCATCGTCTGAAACGTTTTTTTCAAACTAAAAAGATAGCACCTTGGCTTCGCAGCACAACACCTCAACTATTGATTGATGGTGAGTTAGTGGGGTTATGGGTTAGCTGACTTTTTGATTCAAATAACATTAATACATTGATCGCACATGCTTAGCATTTAAAATGCCTCATAATTCCAATAGACAAACACTTCAGATACCTAATCCAATATGACTGACGACAAACTTCCCGATCAAGATGTGGACCTTGATCAAAAAGCAGTAAAGCGAGACCAGGTTTTTTCGAAACCGTTAAGCGATATTAAGGCCTTCGAATTTGATGACAATGTCACTCAGGTTTTTCGCGATATGATTTCACGCTCGGTACCAGGCTATGACCTATTGCTCCGTTTGATCGGTCTGTATGCTAGCGTGTTTGTTACCGATAAAAGTAATGTTTACGACCTGGGATGCTCACTGGGTGAGGCGTCGTTAATAGTCGCTAATCAGACTAAAGCACTCGACTGTGCGATTATCGCGGTCGACAATTCCGAATCGATGATTAAACAGTGTACTGAACACTCCATTAAAAACATCGGCTGGATCTGTGGCGATATTCAACAGGTCGACATTCAAAATGCATCGATGGTCATACTCAATTTAACACTGCAATTCATCGACCCTAATGAACGTGATGCACTAATCGAAAACATTTACCAAGGCATGAAACCTGGCGGCATACTCGTCCTATCCGAGAAAGTCCTCTTGAACGACATAGCAGAAAATGATTGTATGGTGGAGTTGTATCAAGCGTTTAAAAAAACACAAGGTTATAGCGATCTCGAAATCAGTCAGAAAAGAACCGCACTAGAAAACGTATTGATACCGGATCAACAATCTACTCTCCATCAACGATTAAGCCAAATTGGTTTCGCCCAAATTTACCAATGCTTTCGATGTTTCAATTTTGTTTCCTATCTGGCTATTAAGTGACACTACCCATGATGAACTTTGAATTGTTATTGTCAGCATTACGCGATGGGGGTTTTTCGGCGTGGGCGCAAGAACTAGAACTAAAGCAACCCGATTGGCTAATACACCATGGCGACTATTCGCGGTGGAATACAGCCGTAACGCAGCTGCCAGACATTGACCACGCAATAGGTGACTTTTCCAAATCTGCGGTCACTATCGAAGGTCTATGTCATGAACAAGACCAATTGCATGATGCCCTAAAAGGTCTAATGCCCTGGAGAAAAGGCCCTTTTCAGTTTAATGACTTACGGCTGGATACTGAATGGCGCTCTGACTTTAAATGGGATCGTGTACAGCCACATTTAACGCCATTGAAAAACCGGAAAGTACTCGACATAGGCTGTGGGAACGGTTATCACTGTTGGCGAATGCTAGAAGAATCACCATCATTGGTATTAGGCATCGAACCATCAGTTCTCTACAACCTACAATTTCAAGTGGTTCAAAAATACCTAAATCGGTCTGAAATACACCTATTGCCCATCGGCATCGAAGATATGCCAACCGGCATGAACTGGTTTGATACCGTGTTTTCAATGGGCGTTTTATACCATCGAAAAAGCCCTATTGATCACCTATACCAATTAAAAAGCCTGCTCTGTAGTGGGGGTGAGTTATGTCTTGAAACCTTAGTGATCGATGGTGGGGCAGGAGAAGTTTTGGTACCTAAGGATCGCTATGCGCGCATGAAAAACATCTGGTTCCTACCGAGTGCAATTGAACTCAGTAATTGGCTAGAGAAATGTGGTTTTGTCGATGTGCGTATTGTTGACGAATCAATCACGACAATCGAAGAGCAGCGCACAACTGACTGGATGACATTTGAATCACTT
Source organism: Polaribacter sp. (assembly GCA_047615545.1). GTDB lineage: Bacteria > Pseudomonadota > Gammaproteobacteria. The sequence continues at coordinate 50,279 of JBLHID010000002.1, read as the reverse complement.
ACAGATTGCTTAGATGGGAATAACCCGAACGTTACCATCGAAGGACTACCAGCACCCAAAAGAGCGATCTTACTAGCGAGAAAGAAGTAGCCAGATATGAATTAGTCGACAGGGGGCTCTCTTCACTTTGACATTCTAGTCATAAACAATTAAACTCCGCGCGCCAATTTTGCCCACCTTGTCTCGTAATTCTGGCCTCTATTCGCCGACGTTATTTTTTACTCCAGCTATTCAGGACACCCTCGTGATTTCCACCGCCAATATTACAATGCAATTCGGCGCTAAGCCGTTATTCGAAAACATTTCCGCTAAATTTGGTAATGGTAATCGATATGGATTAATCGGTGCCAATGGTTGCGGTAAATCGACTTTGATGAAGATTCTCAGTGGCGAGCTGCAACCAACGTCTGGTAATGTCTCGATTACGCCCAATGATAAAGTCGGCGTTTTAAGCCAAGATCAATATGCATTTGAAGAGAGCACTGTTATCGATACCGTTATCATGGGCGATGTTGCACTGTGGAAGGTAAAGCAAGAACGTGAGCGTATTTATGGCTTACCCGAGATGTCTGATGAAGATGGCATGAAAGTAGGTGACTTGGAAACTGAATTCGCTGAAATGGATGGTTATAGTGCAGAAAGTCGAGCGGGTGAAATACTGTTACAGGCAGGCATCGACGAATCACTGCACAGGGGTTTGATGAAACAGGTGGCACCTGGTTGGAAACTGCGAGTGCTATTGGCACAGGCGTTGTTTTCAGACCCAGATATTCTGCTACTGGATGAGCCAACCAACAACCTTGATATCAATACTATCAACTGGCTGGCGACAGTGCTTAACCGTCGTAACTCGACCATGATCATTATCTCGCACGACAGACACTTTTTGAACTCCGTCTGTACTCATATGGCTGATATTGACTATGGTGAGCTACGCGTCTATCCAGGCAACTACGAGGCTTTTATGGCCGCGTCGAGCTTAATACGCGAGCAGTTACAAACCTCGAATGCCAAGAAGAGCCTAGAACTGAGTGAGCTACAAGACTTCGTTAATCGCTTCTCTGCCAATGCTTCAAAAGCTAAGCAAGCTAGTTCACGTGCCAAGAAGATGGATAAAATAAAACTTGATGAAGTTAAACCATCGAGTCGAATAAGCCCTTTCATCACTTTGCAACAAGAGAAAAAACTCCATCGACAAGCGTTAGTATTAGAAGGGTTGTCACATGGTTTTGACGGTAAAACATTGTTTGATAAGGGAGATTTAATCCTCGAAGCGGGAGCAAAGCTTGCCGTGATTGGTGAAAACGGTACGGGTAAAACCACATTCTTGCGTTGCCTAATCGATCAGCTTCAGGCCAATTCAGGTACTATAAAATGGTCAGAAAATGCCAAAATCGCTTATTGCCCTCAGGATAATACATCTGACTTTAATAACGATTTAAATCTGTTTGACTGGATGTCCCAGTGGCGTCAACCTAAGCACGACGAGTTGATGGTCCGGGGCATGTTAGGACGTTTGTTGTTTAGCGCTGACGATTCTAAAAAGAAAGCGAAGGTTTGCTCTGGTGGCGAAAAGAACAGGTTGTTATTTGGTAAGCTAATGATGTCGGATGCAAATGTACTCATTCTTGACGAGCCAACTAACCACCTTGATATGGAGTCGATTGAATCACTCAACCAAGGGTTAGCGAAATATGATGGTACTGTCATTTTCGTTAGTCATGACCGTGAATTCGTATCATCGCTTGCGACCCGTATCGTCGAAGTGAAAGATCATCAACTGATCGACTTTCAGGGTAGTTATGAAGAATATCTAGCCAGTCAGGAACGCTTGATCAAGGTCGCCTAGGGTAGATTCGCATCGCCATGCTTTTGTACATATGAATATAGATAGCATGGCTATAAGAGCCCATACAGGCTAATTCTGCTGGCTATTCACTTACAGGGTCATTATGCTCCCGCATTATGACCAATGCCCATAAATTAACGCCTGAATCAAGTCCGCCCCGGCGGTTGTTTGGTATCGCGACTGTTCTGATTTCTGCCGCTTCGTTCGGGCTAATGCCGGTCTTTGCGTCGCTATCGTATGATGGCGGTGGCAATGCCATTACCTTCACTGTTGTTCGTACCATTGCCATCTTACTGCTCATCACACCATTAGTTTTTTTGCTAAAGCGTGGATGGCGGATTCCCCAAAAATCAGTTGTTCCGGTCGCTTTAACCATTGTCAGTAATCTAGGGCTGGGGGTTGGCATATTGAGTGCCGTGCAATACATTCCGGTCGCACTGGCACTACTGATTCTATACATCTATCCCGCATTGGTGATAGTCATCGAAACGCTGACCAACCGACAAAAGTTATCCCCGTTACATATCATAGTGTGTTTATTGGCTTTTTTGGGTTTGGCTTTGGTGTTAGCACCTTCTATAGGTGAACTAGATTGGCGGGGCATCGCCTTTGCCTTTATGGCCTGTATTAGCATTACAATATTAATGTTGTCTACCCATCGAGCGAGACGCGATGTGGATGAAATAACGCTGATTTTTTGGAGTAATAGCGGCGGACTACCATTGATGTTTTTGATCCTGCCATTGTTTGGCGGGTTGGCATTACCAGAAACTGAAGTGTCTTGGATGGCACTCGCTATCGGTAGCTTTTGCTATATCGTTGGATTTTGGGGGTATGCTCTATCGATGCGCTTTATTAGCGCGAGCCAAGCATCACTCATTTATAACGTCGAACCTATCGTTGCTATTATTGCCGCTGCGGCGATACTCGGTGAATATTTGGACTGGGTGCAGGTATGTGGGGCTGTGCTGGTTATCGTTGCTGTTTTTCTTGCAACTAGATTCAGCAACTAGGTCTAGTAACTAGTTCTTAACACCTTTTGTGGGCACAACTGTGGCGTTATTTAAAACACGTCATCCTTTATCGCCTCCATCGATACATGGGTTGAAGTACTGCCAACAAAGGGCAGGGTGCTAATCACTTCTCCCAGTACAAAACGATAGCTTTTCATGTGGCTAGTTCTTACCTTCAAAAGGTAATCAAATGCGCCTGCTATCATGTGACATTGCTCAATTTCAGTCACCCCTAGCACCGCCGCATTAAAGGCGCTTAGTGCCTTCTCGGTTGTATCGATGAGTTTAACTTCTACAAATGCAATGTGATCCCTGCCTAATTTGGTTGGGTCGAGTACCGCGCGAAACCCAAGAATATAGCCCTCAGCCTGAAGCCTTTTCAATCGCACCTGACAGGCCGATTTCGACATGGCTACCTGCTTTGCTAGTTCAGTTACCGGTATGCGGCCATCATGTCCCAGTATCTCCAGCAGTTTGTAATCGGTTTGGGTTAAATGCCCGTAATCTAGTGCCATATCAAGGTTATCGCCTTCAAATTAAAATATAATAAATTTTAAGTCCGGATAAATCGAATTTAACAGGAGTATTGTCTATCCGATTTAGGTTACATTGATACTACTAATATTCAAGAGGATAAGCTAATGGCAGCACTTAAATCCACACGGGAACGAATTCGACGAAACCACATTCGTGATGAACATCTAGTATTGACCGAGCTACAGCAAAAATTTGAAGTACTACCACTGACCCGTAATAGGATTTGTACTCGTGCGGCGAGGCTGGTTGAGACGATTCGCTCCGGCGATAAACTAGGTTTAATGGAAGTGTTTCTAGCTGAATACGGTTTGTCGACGGACGAAGGCGTGGCGCTGATGTGCTTAGCGGAAGCACTATTACGGGTACCTGATTCCCATACTATCGACGCATTGATTGAAGATAAAATTGCGCCCTCGTCTTGGGGCGAACATTTAGGTCGGTCAAGTTCATCCTTAGTGAATGCTTCGACCTGGGCTTTGATGTTGACAGGTAAGATGCTGAAAGATGGGCAAGGCATTGCTGCGGTGCTAAAAGATGCCCTAAAACGAGTGGGTGAGCCAGTAATTCGTACCGCTGTTGCTCGCGCAATGAAAGAGTTAGGTCATCAATTTGTATTGGGTGAAAACATTAGCGATGCGGTTAGGCGTGGGAAAAACCGACAGGACAGCGGATACACCTACTCCTACGACATGCTAGGTGAGGCGGCTTTAACAGCGAAAGATGCGCGCACGTATTTTTCGGCTTACAAAAATGCAATCGCCGAATTGACACCATTTTGTACCTCGGATGATATTCGCCAAAACCCCGGAATTTCGATCAAATTATCCGCCTTACATCCCCGATATGAAGTGGGGCAATCAAAACGAGTCATGTCTGAACTCGTTCGCAGTACGCTAGCTCTAGCGAGACAGGCGAGTGCGGCGGGCATGGGTTTAAATATCGACGCTGAAGAGTCCGATCGCCTCGAGTTGTCTCTTGATGTGATCGAGGCGGTCTTATGTGATGATTCTCTCGCTGGCTGGGATGGCTTTGGTATTGTGGTTCAAGCCTATGGTAAACGAGCCGCTGACGTTATTGAATGGCTGTATGAACTGGCTCAAAAACACGATAGAAAAATCATGGTGCGATTAGTCAAAGGTGCCTACTGGGATACCGAAATAAAGCGCTCGCAAGTAGAAGGGTTGTCAGGGTTCCCTGTGTTCACTCAGAAGGCAGCAACGGACGTGTCATATATTTGTTGTGCTCAGAGCCTATTGTCGCTGACAGATCGTATTTACCCACAATTTGCGACCCACAACGCCCATACGGTGGCCGCGATAATTGAAATGGCTGATGATATGGATACATTTGAATTCCAGCGACTACATGGTATGGGAGATGCGTTGCATGACAATGTGCTCAACGAGGAAAAAACACGCTGTCGAATTTATGCGCCAGTTGGTGCACACCGCGATTTACTGGCGTATTTAGTCCGGCGCCTGCTCGAAAATGGGGCGAATAGTTCTTTCGTCAATCAAATAGTTGATGACAACGTCCCGCCCTCGGAAGTGGCTGCCGACCCGTTTGCAAAACTGACAGATCAATTAGAGAATCAGGCCGTTGTTCATCCATTTAAACTGTACGAGACGGAGCGTCAAAACTCCAAAGGTTGGGATTTGCATGATGGTAATGATTTATCTGCTATTGAAACCGCGCGTCATTCGCACCAATCCAGACAATGGTTAGTGGGCCCGTTGATTGCTGGACAGTTGAGTGGTTCGAAGGCACTCACAGTTATAAATCCAGCGTTGCCTACTGATAAGGTGGGTGAGGTGGTTCAGGCGTCTCTGGATGATGTCGAAACGGCATTGGCTCAAGCTACCCGTTGGCAAGCACCGGCTGCAGAGCGTGCAGCCATACTGGTTAAGGCATCAGACTTATTCGAAGATAATTTTGGTGAGTTATTCGCAGTCTTAAGCCGAGAAGCTGGTAAAACCCCGCTCGACGCCATTGCAGAATTACGAGAGGCCGTTGATTTCTTACGTTATTACGCAGCTCGTGGGCAGGAAGTATCCGATCCAGCCCGCGGTATCATTGCTTGTATATCACCTTGGAATTTTCCATTAGCAATATTCGCTGGTCAAATTTCTGCGGCGCTTGCCGCGGGTAATGGCGTTATTGCGAAGCCAGCCGCGCCGACGTCAATTATCGCCTGTATTGTAGTCAAACTAATGCACGAAGCAGGTGTTCCAGCCCAAGTACTGCAATTATTACCTGGCGCTGGTTCGATTGTCGGTGCAAAAATTACTTCTGATCCACGAATTAATGGGATTTGTTTCACCGGGTCTACCGCCACGGCACAGACCATTAATCAAGCGATGGTGAAACAGATTGATCCAACCGCGCCATTAATAGCTGAAACGGGTGGACTAAATGCACTCATTGTCGATAGTACCGCATTGCCCGAGCAGGCTATTAAAGACATTATCGCGTCCGCATTTCAATCTGCTGGTCAGCGTTGTTCTGCTTTGCGTCTATTGTATTTACAAGAAGAGATCGCCGTGCCATTTCTTGACATGTTATACGGTGCTATGGATGAGCTGGTAGTGGATAACCCATGGCTATACGCAACCGATTTAGGGCCCGTCATTAACGAAGCAGCACGATTGGAAATCTCCCAATACATACAAAATGCCAGATCCGAAGGCCGGTTATTGAAGCAAATAACTGCGCCAACTGAAGGCAAGTTCGTTGGCCCTGCGGTGATAAAAGTGAAAGGTATTCTTGATATGGCGAAAGAAATATTCGGTCCTGTCATGCATGTAGCCACATTTAAAGCAAACGAACTAGACACAATTGTAGATGATATCAATACTAGCGGTTACGGCCTTACCTTTGGTATGCACACCCGAATCGATAGCCGTATTGAGCAAGTCACATCCCGTTTAAACGTCGGAAATATATATATAAACCGGAATCAAATCGGTGCCATTGTGGGCTCTCAACCTTTTGGTGGTGAAGGTCTTTCTGGTACTGGCCCCAAAGCAGGTGGCCCAAACTATGTTGCTCGGTTTACGAAGCCTGACATGACTACAATCGATGAGGTGAAAGCAGACTCTGTTGCTGTCGAACAAGTACAAGCGCGAATTGACGCTGTTAGGTTCATACGCCCCGCTCATCTTGAAACACTTAACCTACCGGGGCCGACGGGTGAATCGAATCGGTTATCCATTTATGGCCGGGGGGTTGTGCTTTGTCTTGGGCCAACCAAAGCAGCAGCATTGCAGCAAGCTAGTATTGCAAAAAACAACGGGTGTATCGCCATTTGTATTGCCCCTGAGATATCTGACATTGATGGCCTCAATGGCGTACTCGATAGAAAAGACCTAGGAATTTTAAATGGTTTTCAACTAATCGTACTTTGGAGCAATACTAAAGATTTGCGCATTACACGCCAGGTGTTAGCAAAGCGCAAAGGTGCACTAATCGGGTTGTGTGCGGAACAGGATTTTTCTGCTCGATGTCAAATTGAACGCCATATTTGTATCGATACGACTGCGGCCGGCGGAAATGCGAGTTTATTGGCGGAAGCGGGTTAAGGCTTTAGTTGGTATAGTATGGGCTCAGACATAATTTTTCAGTGCACTTGATGTGCTGTTAAAAAGATGACGTAAAATCTAAAGTTATTCATTAATAGAACAATTAGAATAAGATGATAGATTTTTGATCTTCTACTAAATCACTTCTGGATAGAAAATGTACAAAACTGTTAGCAGCCGAAATACTCGAGAGAAAGCATTACGTATTAATCTTGATGAAAAGAAATATGGAACTATTGTTGAAATTGGTGCTGGGCAAGAAGTAGCGCGCCAATTTTTCAAGAGTGGTGCAGCTGCAGGGACTATTGCTAAAACAATGTCCGCCTATGACATGACTTTTTCTGATGCCATTTATGGCGTGCAGGAAGATCGACGTTATGTCAGTAAATCAAGAGTCAAATCGATGATCGAGCAAGAGTTTGATTTGGTGATCAATCGCGTCGGTACATCACGACCTAAGGCCTCTCGATTCTTTGCCTATGGTGCGACAGTGGCTGCGAAGAGTTATAACGCAGATAACGAATGTCACGCCTGGTGCGGCATTCGCATTCAAATGTATCCTGGTGCAGAACCATCTGAAATCGTCGTTCACATTCGGATGCGTGATGAAAATGCAGAAAGCCAACAAACGGCACTTGGCCTATTTGGGGTTAACTTAATCTATGCCTGTTATTACTACATTGAAAATACGAAGAAAATTATCGAGTCACTCACCGACGGTATGGCTAACGGACAGATCGAGATCGACTCTATTGAGTTCAATGGCCCCTATTTCGAAGAGGTCGAGAATCGCTCGATCAACCTACATTTAATCCGTAGCTGGAAAACACGGGCGATCATGTTCAAGCCTGATGGTTCGGTCATCGTTCCAGCTGAAATGCTATACAAAAAAAATGTGCTTACTATTCGTGGCTCGTTTCGTCCGGTAACACGTTTGAATGTCGATATGATTGAACAAGGCATGAAGACGTTTAACGAGATTGACGGAGTCACGCCTGAAAACAGCGTGGCACTGGCGGAAATTTCATTGAACGATTCGCGTGGCAGCGACCTGATGGTGTCGGAAGCAGACTTACTCGCTCGTGTGCATTTACTTAACTCGCTGGGTTATAGCGTCATGATCTCTGACTACACTCGCTACTTTTCTTTGCGCGCTTATTTTCGGCAGTTCACCCAGCTCCAAATCGGTATCGTAGTGGGATTAATCAATATACGTGAGATTTTTGACGAGAGCAGTTATCGGGGTGTTGAAGGGGGAATACTAGAAGGTTTTGGCAAGCTTTTCCCAGATAAAACACGTCTGTTAGTTTATCCAGAAATCGACCAATCTGACGAATTACGCGATTTTACCAACGTGACACTGCCAGAAAATTTACAATTTCTTTATGAACATTTAGTGGTGAATAAGTTTATCTTTGGAATTGAAAGTAGTGATCAAAAATTACTTGAAATATTTTCACGTAACATACTCAAGCAGTTACCCAATGGACGTGGTGATTGGGAAAAGAGTTTGCCGAAGGGTGTTGCGGCCGAAATTATTAAAAACCGTTTCTTTGGCTACCGAGGGAAATAGGCTCCATCAGGCGCTACCTGTAATAGATAGCGCCTGAAAATGGAGGGACATTAGCGCATTGTAACCAGCTCTTCTGAACTGGTTGGGTGAATTGCAATCGTGTCGTCAAAATCCTTTTTGGTTGCGCCCATTCGGATTGCAACAGCAAAACCTTGTAACATTTCGTCAACGCCTGGACCAATCACATGGCAACCAATGACCACTTCATTCTCCCCTAAGCAAACCAATTTCATTGCGGTTGGTACTGCGTGATCTGAAATTGAGTTATACATTGCGGTGAATTCGGTTTGATAAATTTTGACCTCATCGCCATGTTTCGTTTTAGCCTCTTCTTCGGTGAGGCCCACAGTTCCAATCGGTGGATGACTGAATACGACGGTAGCAATATTTTGGTAATCGACATGTCTACCGGTTTGGCCATTATAAAGGCGGTCGGCAAGACGCCTGCCAGCAGCGATAGCCACCGGCGTTAAAGGTGCGCGACCTGTAATATCACCTAATGCAAAGATATGGGCTTGATTGGTATTTTGAAATAAATCGCATGGGATATAGCCGCGGTGATCGATTTTAACACCAGATTTTTCGATATCGAGGCCGGCGTGATCTGGGCTGCGACCAACGGCATAAATGATTTGATCGAGTCCCGATTGAATATCACCTTGGTCGTCATTGATATCAAGTAGAGCGTTGTTTTGAGTAATACTGGTAACTTGAGTGTTTGTTTTAAGTGTGACCCCCGACTTTTGCAATGCGTCGAACAAAGTTGTTTTCAACAAGCTATCGAATTCGCCCAGTACATGCGACTTTCGGAGGTACATCGTAACGTCTGTGCCGAGTGAATTTAAAACACCGGCCAATTCAACCGCAATATAACCAGAACCAACGATAGCGACTTGCTTTGGTAAAGCATCCAGTGCGAAAAAGCCATCCGAAGTAATTACATACTCGGCACCAGGGATGTTAGGCAAAGTAGGGGCAGTGCCGGTCGAAATAACGATATGATCTGCGGTGTATTGCTTGCCGTCTACTTCAATTGTGTGGGAATCAAGGAAACGCGCATTGCCGGTGAGTTCATCAATGCCTAGATCTTTAAGATAACCGTGATACCAGTGATTGATCCCATCAATATAGGCCTCACGTTTTTTGACTAGTTTACCCCAGTCAAACCCATTGTTGCTGACATCGAAACCATAGCTTTTGGCATCTTCAATCGAGTGGGCCATGTTGGCGCCAAACCACATGATTTTTTTAGGCACACAACCAACATTGACACAGGTACCGCCCATTTTTCCGCGTTCGACAACGGCACATTTTTGGCCATAACTCACGGCTCTTTCAACCACCGAAAGCCCGCCACTGCCTGCGCCGATGGCGATGACATCATAGTTATAATTATGTTTCATTTGTTTTTCCGTTCAATGTTGATTGGTTATATTGTATCAAACTTGCATGATGGCCAAATAAACAGGCGCTATTAGACAGGGCACGAGTGATTGGTTCCGCCTAAATTTGAGCACTACTTAAGCATTCAGCAACGACAGTCGCGGCAATCAGGCTGCGATCTGAGTCCATATTAGGTAGATCAACTCGCTCAATCTGAATGTCTACCACAACTGATCCACCACCCATCTGTTTGGCCTTCTCCGTTACATACGCACTAGCCAGTATGCGGGCTTGTTCGAGAGCATCGTTTGACGCATTGTAAAATATCGGTTTGTCGGTGTGATGCAAATGGTAGCCACCTAATTCAGTCGTGGTGATTTCGATGACAGCGCGGATTTTAATTTGACCAATCGCAGCACCGATTGCGTTTGCGACATCGGCATTAGGCGGTATCAGGCAATCACTATTGAGTCGTTTGCCAACATCCGCATAGAATACTTGTGCTGGGCCACCAACCGCAACAATCGGAATACTAGGGGTGAACTGAATTGACAGGTCGTTTAATTGGTTCTCACCATTGATCACGGCCTGAACCAGTGGATTATCCATGGCGAAATCAAAGCCACTGAGTTGATTGATAATAAGGTAACTACTCTTGGCTACCATGGTGTCGAATACTCGACGAGAAAAATGATGAATCTCTGATTCTAAAGCATCTTCCTTCCAGGAAATAAGGCCGAATGATCTTCCTAACATCAGGCAAGCCAAACGCGCTGCCTGAGTAGACCATTGTGATTGTAATCCGAGAGCATGGGCGGCATCGCTTGGCGTCAACCCAGAAACTTGCACAACACCGCGAGCGATTAGGCGGGTGAGACGTGACCGGTCAGCTGCACGAGCAGCCATTTTGTCATATGACTTTGGCTCGTCACCAATGCGTTTAATAAGGTCAATATCTTCTTCTGACAGGCTAGGGGGTAGGTTTTGCTGATCGAGACCTTCCGCTAGGAAAATAAATCGTATCGCCGCCGCTAGGCCCATACCTTCGCTCAGGCTCGCCTCTAGTTGATTGATAACCCCAGGGAAGCGTGTGCAAACGAGTGATAGCGGTACCACGCGATTGGCTTTCAAACTGACAACGCCTTTGAAGTTGATACTGACTTCACTGTCGCCGCCGAGGCCAATGGTTTGCATATCGATGGCTCGAACTAAAGTGCGATAGCCACCAGCCATGGCGCCTTTTTCGTTTAATGTAGGCCAGCCATTACGAACGATTGCAACATCGGTTGTGGTGCCCCCTACATCGGATATGATGAAATTATTTAGACCTGAAATGAAGTTGGCACCAATCACACTGGCGGCGGGGCCTGACAGAATAGTTTCGATTGGTTTATCGATTATTGAATCGGCACTAGCTATCGAGCCATCACCTTTAACAATCATTAACGGAGCGACAATTTCTCGCTCCTGCATGGCTCTTCGTACACTCTCAACTAGGTTGAATATGAGCGATACAATGCGGACATTAAAAGTAGCGGTCAAGGCCCGTAACGGCCCATTTAAGCCATCCGATAGTTCACTAGATGCCGTGACTGGTGAGCCAGTTAACTGCTGAACTATTTTTTTTGCCCGTTGCTCATGATCGGAGTTTCGAATGGAATAATTAGCCGATACCGAAAAAGCCTCTACGCTGTGTTTCAAAGCGAGTACCTGTTCCTTTAATGATGCTTCATCAAGCGCACAGGTTTCGCCTCCGTCGTATTCATGGCCACCCGCGATACGAATAATCTTAGTGCTTGGTATAGCTTCATGGAGCTTGCTGCGTTTCACCATATCGTCACTAAAACCAATTAGTATTGCAGCAACCGATGATCCCATGCCTTCGACTAGGGCATTGGTAGCCAAAGTTGTGGAGAGAGAAACAAGCGATATCTGATTGGTATTCAAGCGCGTAGCCGATGCCGCTACGACTGCCTTGAGCGCGTTGGCCACGCCAATTTCTAGATTACCTCGCGTCGTGATCGACTTCGCGGTAGCAATCACTTCATGCGATTGGGCATCAATAATGACAGCATCGGTGTAGGTTCCACCGGTATCAATTCCAATATTAAAGTTGGTCATTTTCAAAATTCTAACGTCACGATTCAATCGCGAACTGTAACAGTTATCGGAGTGTAATTTAATGACTGAAAACTAGTTATCGACAATCATTTTACAGAAGTTGACCGCTCGACTTTGTAGGTGCATGATAAATCCTGATATCGCATTATAGTAATTGAAACGTCAAAGGAGAAATCATATGAAAACAGTTAGTCAGTTAATTCGAGGGCAAGTAAATCAGATTTGGTCGGTGAGCCCAAATGACTCGGTACATGATGCTGTAAAATTACTGGTAGAAAGAAATATTGGTGCCTTATTAGTCATCAATCAAAATAAACTGGTTGGCGTAGTGTCAGAACGAGACTGCACTCGCAAAACCTTACTGAGCGAACTATCTGCCTTTGAGACGACAGTTGAGTCAATTATGACATCAAGAGTCGCCTACGCAAAACCGAGTCATACGCTCGACGAATGCATGGCACTAATGGCGGAAAAACGTATTCGACATTTGCCGATTATGGATGGCGACGACATTATCTGCATGATTTCAATGGGAGATTTGGTGAAGGAAGTAATTGCCGACCAACAAATGATTATCAACCAACTTGAACATTATATCAGTGGATAAACAATGACTGACTTCTGTGACGATAAGGATTAACTCAAAAAGTGAGTGATGTGCCGGCGTATAGTTTGTTATTGTCGGTATCAATGTTATAGGCATAGTCGATAAATATATCTGTTTTAACAAAGGATAACGCTTTCCAGCGGCCGCCAAAACCGATGCTGGTTTTCAGTTTACCGAGGTCTATCTCTCCAAAATCTTGATAGACATTACCAACGTCAATAAAGCTGCTCCAGCGAAAACTAGGGTAGTTTTCAAGACCTTTCACGTACTCAAGATTTACGAGTAGTAATGCATCACCACTGCTAGATCCTTTTTCTAGCCCCCTAAAAGTGTCTGATCCACCCAGTTCATAATAAGCGACATTAAACGGGCTGTTTTTTGATAATCCGAAGACTAAGCGAGTATTAAAATTGTCTTGTTGATTTAGTGGCAAATAGAAACGAGATTCGACCTTGATCGTGCGAGATGAATAGTCTGATCCAAGCGACTTTAATCCCTGCAGTATCTCCAGCGAATAAAAATAACCATAGCGGCGGTATTGTTGTGTATGAATGGCATCATTTTCAATTTTCAATCCAACGCGATTGAAATTACCTGCATCTAATTCTCCCATAGCATCAGGGTAGGGTGATCGCAGGTGAATCTTTTGATAAGTGAATGAAGTCGTTATGGACAAAGGGTAGGCGAGTGCTACAACATGCCAGTCTCGTGTTACTGAAAACAATGCGAAATTTTCATAGATAATATTTCGAAAATTGTTCGATAGGGTATTGGTGACCGAATCGCTTAAACTAATGTGGTGGCGATAAGGTCGGTTGTATAGGGGGAAATCATAGACGATACGATAGCGTCGACCATCATCACCATTGCTCAGCTCAGATTTTTCTGCCAATAGGTTAAGTGTTTGATTGGCTCCATTGATATTGTGCATCGTTAAGTTAATGCCAAGTCTTACATCGCCGTCAGCGTTTCGACTTAAACGGGGTAAAAGCAGGGTGTAAAATCTCTCTTCCAGTTTAATAATTAGGCTTGGCTTAGATTGCCTCATCTCTAGTTGAAGTGTTACCTGTTTAAACAGCTCAGTGTCTAATATATTTTGTCTTGCCAGATCCAGTTTTGATTGATCAATAAAATCGCCAACAGAAATTTTTGCCCATTCGAGCACGAATCGAGTCTGCGTTTTAGTATTACCCTGCACAACAATTTGGGCCACTGGTAAGCCGAATAGATCAGCATTGGCCGTGGCCAGGCTAATATAGAAAGTGAATAGGACAAAGAGGCCGGCCGCCAGAAATTTTGCAGTGAGTTTTCTGGTGGTACTAATAGAAATAATCATCTACTAATCGATTGGCCCCCAGAGCACCTTATCGAGGCTGTCATCAGGGTCGACTGTGACGACTTTGTTGGATTCAAATAACACACCTTCTTGCATTAATAGCTGAGCTTGTTCGCGATAGGATTCCGAATCAGGTTCGAAAGCTAATGTCCTATCGGATTTCACGACGCGATACCATGGTAAAGGCTCGGATGAGCGTCCCATGGCTGCCGCTACCATACGAGAATATCGAGGAAACCCAGCCGCTTTAGCGACCTCCCCATACCCCATCACCTGACCGACTGGAATGCTATTCACTATTTTCCATATGTTGATGTCAAAGCCGTCGCGAAAATTTTTCATACACGCAGTTTACCGATAGATTTCGTAGCTGTGAAGCCTCAACATTCAATTGAATATCACTCGTTTTCATTATCATAAATCATTATAATAAAATCAATTATCATCACGAAAAATGATTTTAAAAATAATGGAAATCCGCCAATTACAATCGCTCATGAAATTAATCGACTGCAACTTTAGTGTCAGTAAAACCGCTGATGAAATGTTTTTGGTACAGTCAGCAGTCTCACAACACCTAAAAAAACTAGAAGAAGAGCTGGGTTCGGACTTATTTGTACGCAAGGGAAAACGTTTGATTGGGTTAACGCCGATTGGTGAGCAAGTGGCTAAACATGCCCAAACCACGCTATCCTCAGTCAATAGCATTCGAGCGATCGGACGCGATTATATCAATCAGAATGAAGGCGTCTTGCGAATTGGCTCTACCCATGCCCAAGCACGCTACATATTGCCACCTGTTGTGAAGTCTTTTAATGCCGCTTATCCTCGAGTCGAATTACAAATTCATCAAGGCACGCCAAAACAACTAGTGCAATGGGCAATAAATGATGAAATTGACTTTTCTATTTGTACTGAAGCATTGGCTGAATCGCCACAACTGACCAATATTCCATGCTATCAATGGAACCGAAGTCTAATTACCTTGCCGGATCACCCTCTGCAAGCGAAAAAAACAGTGTCTCTAAAAGATCTTTGCGATTACCCAATAGTTACTTACGTCTATGGTTTTACAGGGCGTCGTTCTTTTAGCGACACCTTTGAAAAAGCTAACTTAGAGCCGCATGTTGTTCTCAGCGCTGCCGACACCGACATTATAAAAACCTATGTCAGAGGAGAAATGGGCGTGGGTATTATCGCCAGCATGGCACTCGATGATGACAATGATCAAGGTTTGGTCAGTCGTGATGTGAGTTATTTGTTTCCCTGGGAAATCACTAGAATCGCTTATTTAAACGACAAGTTTTTACGCCAATATCAGCAAAAGTTTATCGATCTTTTTCTAGCCTATGTGCGTAAATCGGGGGATAAAAGAATTAGGGATTTACCGATATAATGGCTTTAAAACCCACTATTTATAAAATAAAAATAGACCTTTCCAACACCGATCAAGGGCATTACGACAGCTATCCGCTGACGATTGCGCTGCATCCATCTGAAACGCCGGAAAGAATGATGGCGCGTGTTTTGGCTTTCTGTATCAATGCGCAGGATGGGCTGACCTTTACCCGAGGCCTGAGTGCAATTGAAGAGCCGGACATCTGGAGCCATAGTTTAGATGGTCAAATAAATCTTTGGATTGATGTAGGCGAACCTCGCGCCGACCGAATCAAAAAATCGTCTCGTCTCGCATCGCGTGTGAGGATATATAGCTTCAACGCAAAGTCAGATGTGTGGTGGCGTCAGGAAATAAAACAAAAGGTAAATCCAAAGACCTCAGTCTTTCGGTTTGAATGGCCTAGTATACAAGCGCTTGCCTTACTACTGGAAAGAACAATGACGATGGCCGTCATCATTACCGACGATTCGGCTTATATCGCGACAGAAAAAGGTGAGTGTGAAGTGAGTTGGAGAGAACTACAGACATTGTAATTCGATCACTCGTGTAACAGATTAATTAGATCGATGTGCTTTTCAGGTTGTGATGTCCTAACTGAGGCATTCTGACGGAAATATCAAAACAATGCCCATTGGCTATTCCTGCTGTTCTTGATGCCCTTACTGGCTCGGGCCAGTAAGGGCATATAATCACGTCTTAGTTGGCGTAATCATTGACATCCATACTTACATATCGTCAATCAATGACTCGATATAAGCTAGGCGACTCGTCATTTCTTGGTGCAGGCGTTTTAGCTCATCTTTAACAATGGTCGCATTTTCGACATTAGTCTTTTTGCTATTCAGAATATATTCCAGTTCTTCAACTGCTTTTTGAACGAATGGTGAAATTTCGTAAACAACTTGGGTTTTCCGTGATCCGCTATCAGTGACGATGGTTCTACTCGCTCGACCGAACTCGAAGCGCTTACTACCCGGCAGAAAGGAGCCTTTCTTACGACGATAAATAATACGCAGGTGATCAGTTTGATTTGTTGTGGTTAAAGAGAATCGCTCAATTTGCTCAGGGTTGTTAATGCCCATTACTGTCAAAGTAGGGAAGTTTTTCATTTTTCATGTACCTGCATTATTAAAAGTTAAGACGCCCCACTATAATCGGGGTTATTCCGGACATTGATCCTGTTAACCGATAGATAATAGCATTAAATTCATTTATGTTGTTGAGCAGTATCCAATTGGCTGCCTATTTGAAATGCGGCGATCACATTAAATTAAAATGGAGCAAATCAATGAGTACGATTCATCCTCAACTGCTGAACGATAGCCATGTCTTAGGATATTTTCCACTTTGTCACTTATTACTTGAGAATGACGCCAGTTACCCCTGGTTTATTTTGGTG
The DNA here is from genome assembly GCA_047615545.1 of Polaribacter sp. Taxonomy (GTDB): domain Bacteria; phylum Pseudomonadota; class Gammaproteobacteria. The sequence continues at coordinate 33,484 of JBLHID010000002.1, read as the reverse complement.
CCAAAAAGAGAAAATATCTCCGAAATTTATCAGCTGTCAGCTGCCGATCAGCAACAATTAATGCTTGAATCCAGCGCTTTAGGCGAAGGTTTAATGGCAGCACTAAAAGGCGATAAGCTGAACGTCGCGGCACTGGGCAATATCGTTCCTCAGCTGCATGTGCATGTTATTGTTCGATATAAAACAGATGCTGCATGGCCAGGTCCTGTCTGGGGTAAGCGTCCTGCAAAAGAATATGATGAGCTTGAGCTAATTCAGTTGAAAGACAAATTTAAACAGCTGGCGCTTCCCAATTTCACAAGCATTGGCTAAGCCGTTAATTAACTTAAATCACAATGATGGTATTTGTTTGATATTAATCAATGATACTTTTGTCGCTAACTATCGACCAATATTGTCGAGTCCGAATAAATAGTAAACCTGATTGGCGATAAACAGACATAAGGCATGGGTTTCAGCCTAGCGGGCTGTGATAATATTAACGCTCTCCAACTTCGGTTTTGTTATGCACCCACCGTCACTCACCTATCATAAATTTCATTTGGACACTCTTACGGGTGTTTAATCTACTGATTGTCCTAACACTGTGTTTGCTAGCCTTTTATTGGTGGCATAGTGGTGATTTTAAAGCGCTCGCAATGGGTTTTTCTACTCGGCATTGCAAACAGTTCAACCTTCAGTTACTGGATCAAAGTATGGTGATCAAGACACTTTGGTTAGAAAGGAATGCAGGTGGCTCGCTATCCGTCAGGCGGCGCTATCAATTTGAATTTAGTTCGACGGGCGAGCGACGCTACTTAGGTCTACTGACCATGGTTGGGACAAAACTGAAATCGATAGAAACCGAAACCTATCAGTTACCTCACTCCGACTAATATGATCAATAGCTAAATGTCTGTCGGCTCGAAATACCTATAACCGATTTAGAATCTTATTGGTTCGCGAGTCAATAACACAAGCCCCTTTGATTTGGCTGAGTGCACCTGAAGGGTATAGGTGAATACTGCGCCAAGCATTACACTGCAATTAACCGAATTGTAAAAACCGCTAAAATGTGACTTCTGATGATGAGAATGTAATGAATCGCCAAAATGGATCGTAATAATGGATAGGCGGGGCTTCTTCAAAAATTTGGCTGATAAGGCTTCCGAAAAACCAGCCGCAATCGTTGAGAGAAAAGTCAATAGGCGTGCTGCTAACTGGATTCGTCCGCCCTATGCGCTGGATGAGGTTGATTTTCTTTCGGCTTGTAGTCGTTGTAACCGCTGTGTTGAGGCTTGTCCTCACCAGGTTATATTCAAACTTCCTGAAAGGTTAGGTGCTCAAGCGGCCTTTACTCCCGCACTCGATTTGCTGAAAAAAGGTTGCCATCAGTGTGAAGATTGGCCCTGCGTAAATGCCTGTCAAGACAAGGCGCTAGTACTGCCTATTCCTGAAAATAGACAAAACGAAACAGAGCAGTATGAAACAGAGCCAGAACTACCCAAGATGGCTCGGGCGGAAATTAATACCAAAACTTGTTTGCCATATAGCGGTACGGAATGTACAGCCTGTGCCAACTCCTGTCCTGTGCCAGGCGCACTGACATGGGATATGACCCTACCAAGTATCAATTTACTGGTATGCACGGGTTGTGGCATGTGCCGAGAAGCCTGCGTGGTCGACCCGAAGGCGGTCAATATCAAGTCACTGCATAACTGGATAGGTTTCTAACTAGACGAAACGTTCCAACATCGCTTCAAACTCTTGCCTTTCAACTTCTACAGCCCCAAGCGACATCAAATGTGAAGTCGCCATCTGGCAGTCAATTAATACATAGTCGCCTGACTGAATTAAATGATGCAAACAAAGCTTGGATGCATTGCTGACTCGACTAAACATTGACTCACCGAAAAAGACGCCTCCCAGTGAAATACCATATAGGCCACCCACTAGCTCATCGTCGGCGTTCCAGCATTCAATCGAGTGTGCATGCCCTGCTTGGTGCATGGCAAGATAAGCATTGATCATTGGATCGACAATCCAGGTGCCAGCCTGATCTTCACGTGTCTCGGCGCAATGTTGGATAACGGATGAGAAGGCGTGGTTTAAAGTGATTCGATAAGTTTGTTGTCGAATCAGTTTGCGTAGGCTTTTACTGAGGTGAAAATTTTCAGGTAGCAGTATCGTGCGTGGTGCTGGTGTCCACCATATTATAGGTTCATCGTCGCTGAACCAGGGAAATATGCCATGACTATAGGCCGCGAGTAACCATTCGACACTGAGCGCGCCACCTGCTGCGAGCAGCCCGTTCGGCTCATTCAGAGCGGACGATGTTTCCGGAAAGGAGGGTGGTTGGTTAGGGTCAAGCCAGGGGATCATTTCGGTAAGGCGAGTGTTGCATTAACTGGGTTTGATAACCGTCGATATGCTGCCTTTCTTGTTGTAAAAAGTTTGCAATGGCATCACGGAATTCATCATGCGCTATCCAGTGCCCCGACCAGGTTTTGGTTGGAAGGAAGCCACGACTGAGTTTGTGCTCACCCTGTGCGCCGGGGTCAAAATGGGTAAGGCCGTGCTCAATGCAATAGTCAATACCTTGATAGTAGCAACATTCGAAGTGCAGATTATTAGCAAACTGCTCACAACCCCAGACACGGCCATACAAGTGCGTATCGCTACGATAAAACAACGAAGCTGCGACAATGTTGCCTTCGCTGCGAGCAGAACAGACCAATACTTGTGGCGCTAGAGCTTGGCCTAAGTGTTGGAAAAAAGCTGGGGTTAAGGTCGGTGTTCCATTTTTTCGATTATAAATACTCGCATAAAGTGCGTAGACTTTGCGCCATTCTTGCTCGGTTAACTCATCGCCCGATTGCATGGTTAGTTCAAAACCATGTTGTGCAGTTGCTTGGCGTTCCTTTCGAATGTTTTTTCGTTTTCTTGAGCTTAACGTTGCTAAAAAATCATCGAAACTAGCATACGCGTTATTTTGCCAATGAAACTGAATATCGCAGCGTTGCATAATGCTGTGCTGCTCAAGTTTGAGCGAATCGAGAATTTCTTTTTGGCTAAATAAGATATGCCAGGAACTAAAGCGATGCGTTTCACAAAATTGAATGGCGGCTTGGCAGCAATGTAACCGAAGCTTTAATTGGTCTTGTGGGTCGGGCACCTTTTCAACGTTAATTAAAAAGCGTTCTCCAGTTGCTGGTGTATAAGGTATAGCAGTGACAAGCTTGGGGTAATAGTCGATACCGCTGCGTTGATAAGCCTGAGCCCATGCATGATCAAAAACAAGTTCGCCATAGGAGTTTGTTTTGATGTAGCAGGGCAAGGCGGCAATCAGGGCATCACCATCATGGACTAGAAAATGGGCCGACTGCCAACCAAACGGCTCCAAACAATTAGACCGTTCTAGTCCATAGAGAAAAGCGTGTCGGGTAAAAGGGTAACTGTCATTACCAAGCTTGTCCCAGGCTGACTCATCGACCTCGGATAAGCTATGACAGACACTAACCTGCCAGTTATCCTTGCAGCTACCTGGAAAGCTATCATGGACGTTAAGTGACAAAGCTTTAAGCCAATGCGTCTAGGTACTTTTCGGCATCAAGCGCTGCCATACAACCGCTACCTGCTGAAGTAATTGCCTGACGATAAACATGATCCATGACGTCACCTGCTGCAAAAACGCCTTCAATGCTCGTTGCTGTGGCATTACCATGCAAACCACTATTAACGGTGATGTAGCCATTGGCCATTTTAAGTTGGCCCGCGAATATATCAGTGTTGGGTTTGTGGCCAATGGCGATAAATATGCCGGTGAGGTCCAAGTCTTTAGTGCTGTCGTCCTGAACATTACGGATGCGAAGGCCAGTAACACCCGTATCATCGCCCAAAGCCTCGTCGAATTGGTTAAACCATTCGATAGTCACATTGCCATTTTTAGCTTTTTCAAACAGTTGATCTTGTAGGATTTTTTCTGAGCGCAAGCTATCTCGACGGTGAACCAGTGTGACATGGGCTGCAATATTCGATAGGTACAAAGCTTCTTCGACAGCGGTATTTCCACCGCCAATAACAGCAACATTCTGGTTTTTGAAAAAGAAACCATCACAGGTTGCACAGGCAGACACACCTTTGCCATGAAACTTCGTTTCCGATGGCTCACCTAGGTACATGGCGCTAGCACCTGTAGTAATAATTACAGCATCAGCCGTATATTCACCACTATCACCCACCAGCCGTTTGGGTGTTTCGTTCAAATGCACCGTATGTATATGATCAAATACAACTTCGGTATCGAAACGCTCCGCATGTTGCTGCATTCGTTGCATTAATACGGGACCGGTCAAGCCCTCGACATCACCAGGCCAATTATCGACATCTGTGGTGGTCATCAACTGTCCACCGGCTTCTAGGCCAGTAATCACCATTGGCTTTAAATTAGCACGAGCTGCATAAACGGCAGCAGCATAACCGGCGGGACCGGAACCAAGAATAATAACGCGCCTGTGCTGTGTGTCTGTGATGCTGTCTGACATAGTGTTCTCGGGTGAATGTTTGGGGTCTAGTTGTTGAAACAACTCCCCTGATTAACTTTTATGATTAACAATAGGCGCTAATAGTAATGCCTGTTTTAACAATGTAAATAAGCGAATTCAAATATAAAGCCAAGCAAGAGGTCAATACCAACCTAATTATTGCGATATTGCATTGATATGGGGGCATAAATGTAAAGTTCTTGGACAAAACTGTAAGTTAGCTAGTGATGGTTCAATCGCATCATGTAAAATACGCAGACTATTTTTGATACAGCAGTGGTTTACAGACATAACAGTGGCACAGGCAAAAATTAAACCTTCAGCAAGTAACCCTGAGAACAAACTGTTATTCGCAAAACAGATCAGTCAGCGCTTACGTGAAGCGGGTATGCTGTTATCGTTTGCAATAGCAAGCTATGTATTGGTCGCATTAATAAGTTATAACGCGCAGGATGCGTCGTGGTCGCATAGTGGCACGAGTAACCAAATCTTCAACTTTGGTGGTATAGCGGGTGCATGGATTGCCGACTTGTTGTTTTACCTGTTTGGATTCCTTTCATTTTTATCGCCGATTATGATGTTCTATAACGGCATTATCCTGGTTAGAACCAGAAACCTCAGTCCCCAAGACCGAAATCAAATGCTGGTGATTCGTTGGAGCGGGTTTATTCTGACTCTGATCTCTGGCTGCACATTGTCTGGTCTACATTTTGGGGTTGATCCTAGTGTCATGCCGGTAGATGCGGGTGGCATATTGGGACAAATCACGGGCAATTATTTTTCACATAATTTGGGGTTTCTGGGCGCGACGGTTTTGCATATGGCCTTGTTTCTTGCTGGCCTCACCTTGTTTACGGGGATTTCGTGGCTAGCACTCATCGATAATGTCGGTAAATACACGCTCATTCTGATCGAAAAACTCATCGATCGATATTATCTGACGAAAGATAATATGGAAGGTAAGAAAGTCCGGATCGACCGTCAAGAAACCTTCAACATCGAAATTGAAAAGCAGGGGAAACGTCCTGCTGTCAAAATCGAACCCGTTGTTCAGCAGGTAGAACAAAGCACTCGTGTCGAAAAAGAGAAACAAATTCCACTGTTTCATACTTCAAATGCTACGGGAAGCGGTATTCCATCACTGTCGTTACTAGATGACCCGAAACCAAGAATAGCCGGATATAGCACAGCAGCACTGGAAGCTATGTCCCATCAGTTGGAATTAAAACTGAAAGATTTCGGTATTGAAGTCCATGTTGAATCGGTACACCCGGGGCCAGTTATTACTCGATTCGAAATTCTGCCAGCACCTGGCGTTAAGGTGAGTCAAATCAGTAGTTTGGCGAAGGACTTGGCCCGGTCTTTATCTGTTGTTGGTGTACGCGTAGTTGAAATTATCCCAGGTAAATCGGTCATGGGGCTGGAAATACCAAACGAAGATCGCGAGTTAGTCGTGTTAAGTGAAATACTGCGCTCAAAGACCTTTGATGAATCAACTTCACCACTCACGCTTGCATTGGGTAAGGATATTAGTGGTAAGGCGGTGGTGGCTGATCTTGCCAAAATGCCTCACTTGTTGGTCGCTGGCACCACTGGTTCTGGTAAATCGGTAGGGATCAATACGATGTTATTGAGCCTCCTTTACAAAGCGACACCAAAAGAAGTTCGCTTGATTTTGATAGACCCGAAAATGCTCGAACTTAATGTTTACGACGGTATCCCACATTTAATCGCGCCAGTGGTGACTGATATGAAGGAAGCCGCCAATGCCCTGCGTTGGTGTGTTGCCGAGATGGAGCGACGATACAAGCTGATGGCCTCTTTAGGCGTGCGTAATATTACGGGTTACAACCGCAAGGTGAGTGATGCTATCGAAGCTGGAATGCCGATTAAAGATCCATTGTTTGATAAGTCGAAATTAATGCTCTACCCGGATGCGGTTCCGGATGATCTGGAAACCCTACCGTATGTTGTCGTGGTGGTAGACGAATTCGCCGATATGATGATGGTGGTTGGCAAAAAGGTAGAAGAGTTAATCGCAAGGCTGGCACAAAAAGCGCGCGCATCAGGGATTCATTTACTATTGGCGACACAACGCCCCTCGGTTGACGTTATTACTGGTTTGATCAAATCTAATATACCCACTCGAATTGCGTTTCAAGTGTCATCTAAGATCGATTCTCGAACCATACTCGATCAAATGGGGGCTGAGTCATTATTAGGTAATGGCGATATGCTGTTCTTGCCACCGGGTACCAGCATGCCAGAACGCATTCATGGTGCTTTCGTTGACGACCATGAAGTACATGCGGTGATTAATGAAATTAGAAAATCCGGTGGTCCAAATTATATCCAAAATGTACTGGAAGATTCGTCAACCACTTTGCTACCTGGTGAAGCAGCAGCCGGTTCAAGCGGCGAAGACCTTGATCCTTTCTATGATGAAGCTGTATCCATCGTGACGGAGACCCGTAAGGCATCGATCTCTTATGTTCAACGTCGACTCAAAATTGGTTATAACCGAGCTGCCAGAATGATTGAAGAAATGGAGAACTCTGGAGTAGTTTCGCAAGTCCAATCAAACGGTAGCCGAGAAGTGCTCGCACCACCCCCACCAGCATCCCCATCAAGAATGGATGAATAATGAAATATTTTCTGATTGTAATAAGTTTAGCCAGTGGCCTGTTTAACCTAGCCTACGCCCAAACAGCCGAACAACGTCTCAATACAGCGCTTAAGAGTCTCGATAATTTAACCGCTGATTTTAAACAAACTGTATTGAATGAAGATAGGCAGGTGGTACAGCATAGTAGTGGCACGGTTGCCATTTCGCGCCCGGGCAAATTTTCATGGATTTACACCACACCATACGAGCAACAAATTATTGCTGATGGTTCTGAGCTGTGGATTTACGATGTTGATCTCGATCAGGTGACGGTGAAGCCAATGGCCTCAGGTCTGGCCTCGGCACCGATTATGATATTGATGAAACAAAATGAAATTAATTCAGATTTCACCATTAATGAAGTGGGGCAACGCAAGTTGCTTTACTGGGTTGAACTCGAACCAAAATTAACTGAGCAGGAATACTCACGAGTGTATATAGGCCTTGAGGACAACGCCGTCAAAGCTATGGAGCTGCGCGATAGCTTTGGACAAAGTACACAAATAGTATTCGATAATCTACGTCAAAATGTCGTACATAATCCAAAGGTTTTCCAGTTTACGCCGCCCGAAGGTGTTGATGTTTTCGGTGCTGGTAGCTAAATTGACTTTATCGCAGTAGATTCATTTGAAGCGCGACTAAATTCTAAGGTAATCATTCAAATTTATGCCGAACACCACTAATTCAAAAACTAAGAACCAACTAGTCAAACTTTGGGACAAGATGAATGGGCTGCCTTTTGGGGCGAAGCTGTTCAGTGTTTTCCTAGGCTGGTATGCGCCTTATAGCGGATCAATTGGCGCATGTGTCGAAGCGCTGAGCATCGGCGAGGTGCGGGTCAGTTTACGCGACCGCCGCAAAGTCCGAAATCACCTGAAATCAATACATGCAATAGCTTCGGTTAATTTGGGTGAAATCGTTACGGGGCTGGCTGTATTGTCCTGTATTACCGATGACATGCGCGGGATCGTGCTGAGCTTACGCTCCGAATATAAGAAAAAGGCGCGCGGCAAATTAACTGCGACAGCGATTTTTGAGCTACCAGAGCAAATGGAAGACAACACACCGTTTGAAGTAAGCTGCGACATCAAAGATGAAACCGGTGATGTGGTTGCTACGGTTACCGCGAATTGGCTGCTTGGCTATAAGAAGTCGAAAGGTTAGAGGTAAGGACTGATTGCACATCACCGATTGCACATAACTAATAGCACATAACTAATAGCACATCATTAATGAAACATGATTAATAACACATGACTGATAAAACACTATCGCCAGCGAGCAAAGCATTCACTCAACAACTCGGTATTCGCCATCCGATCATCGGTGGCCCGATGTATCCCTGTAGCAACCCTGAGCTAGTGGCGGCCGTGTCCGAGGCGGGTGGCATCGGCGTCATGCAGCCAATATCCTTGACGTATGTTCATGGTCATGAATTCCGTCAAGGTATTCGACTTATGCGACAACTCACCGATAAGCCAATTGGTATGAATGCACTGATTGAAAAATCTTCGAAAAAATATCAACAACGCATGGAAGAATGGATTGACGTTGCGCTGGAAGAAGGTATCCGTTTTTTCGTTACATCACTTGGTAAGCCAGACTGGGTAGCCGAACGGGTGCATTCCGTCGGTGGCCTTGTCTACCATGATGTTACTGAATTGAAATGGGCCGAGATTGGTCTCGCCAATGGTGCGGATGGATTGATTTGTGTGAATAACCGAGCCGGTGGTCATGCAGGTGGAAAAGACGCCCAGCAGTTATTTGATGAACTAAGTGGTTTGAATGTGCCATTGGTCTGTGCCGGTGGCGTTGGCGATCCACAAGCTTTTGATCAAGTTTTGAACATGGGATATGCCGGTTGTCAGTTAGGCACTCGTTTTATAGCGAGCGATGAATGTCGTACCAGTGATGTGTACAAAGAATCCATTATCCAAGCTCAAGAATCGGACATCGTACTCTCAGAGCGCGTGACCGGTATTCCTGTCTCTGTCATCAATACCGATTACATTAAACGCAGCGGTTTAAAATACGGCTGGTTTTCAAAGTGGATGTTATCGGGTAACAAAACCAAACACTGGATGAGAACCTTCTTTGCATTAAAGTCGATATGGCAACTCAAAAAATCATCGTTGGATGAATCGGGTAAAAAAGATTACTGGCAAGCAGGTAAAAGTGTGTCCGGTATCAATACGGTTAAGTCTTGTGATTTAATTATCAAAGACTTCATGAAAGACAATAGTAAAAGCTAAAAGACGCATTTAACTATGGAAAATACGACTCTAATTTACGTACACGACCCGATGTGTAGTTGGTGTTTTGGTTTTTCTAAAACACTTAAAACCTTGTTGGATGGGTTACCTGCCAGTATAAAGGTAACGCGATTACTGGGTGGCTTAGCGCCAGATAGTAGCGAGCTAATGCCGGAGGCAACTCGCAACATGGTCAGGCAAAACTGGCAGCGAATAGAGCAGGCAATACCGGGTGTGCTATTTAATTACGATTTCTGGGACAACTGCGAACCCCGCAGAGCGACTTATCCCGCCTGTCGCGCAGTGATTGCAGCCAGACAGCAAGGTGACGATTTTGATGACTTAATGACTCGACAAATTCATCAAGCCTATTACCAACAAGCTCGAAATCCGTCGGACGATAGTACACTGATAGAATTAGCTGCCGAAATTGGCCTCGATCAACAGACCTTCAGCGATGACCTCACGTCTAACGAAACACAGCAAAGTCTGCAGAAAGAAATAGACCTATCGAGGTCACTTGGGGTGAATGGTTTTCCGAGCCTAGTCGTGGAACGCAATGGTCGCTACGAGCTGATCCACACAAACTACACCAATGCTGGTCCAATGCTAAGTCAAATTGAAGCCTTCCTAGTTTAGATTCGCCCTTATATCCTCTCAGTTCGGATAAATTATTCTGGTAAAGAATAGGGCAGGTCGGCGCTGTTAAGACTAACAGTTGGTTGTTTAAATAAGCATAGCGATTGTTCATTCGCTTTTTTGATTTGTGCTACATAGAGGCAATGGCAAATACCCTTATCGTCAATAACTGCATCGACCACCATGCCACTGCCATCGGCAGTTGTAGCTGCCTTAGTGCAAATCTCGTCGCCAGGTAATGGACACTGAGTGGTTTCCAGCGTTGCTAAAAACAGTCGTCGTTTGAGTTTACCCAGATAATGCATACGAGCGATGATTTCCTGCCCAGGATAACAGCCCTTTTTAAAGCTAACGCCATCCAGTAAATCTAAGTTCGACATTTGCAGTACAAATTGTTCGACTGTTTGTGGGTAAATATTGGGGATGCCAGCCTTGATATCTGACAGACGCCAGGATTCAAAATTAGCAATACTCAGGTTCACCGAAAACTGTTGCCAAAGCGATTTAGCCTCTTCTAAAGAAAGGCACAGGAACAAGTAACGATGTTGGTCGTCTAGATGATTTAGCTGAAGCGAAATGACGCTGTCATTTTGCAAAACTGCATTTGGCTCGTTAGGCAGCAAGGCAGCTGGCCCAGTATCTAGTTGATCGGTATGGACCACAAACCGAGCAAAATGCTCAGAAGCATCAGCCAGTGACACCTGTGATGACACTACAAACATTTGTAGTCGGCTTAGCAAGTCAGCGACGAGAGTTTTAGTCGTGACTAAAATATAACCGTTATCAATTTGCACGATGCGGAAGATTCCGAGCATGCGACCTTTAGCCGTCGAATAAGAACTGAGCTGAGACTTAGTTTTGTCGATATGAGTTAAATCGTTACTTAATTGATTTTGTAAAAAACTCAGTGAATCACTGCCGGTGACTAAAATTAACCCAATGTCGTTCGCATCGGCAATAAAGTTACGCGTCAAAAGTGCACCGGGCTGAGTCTTTGTAAAATCTTGCCAATCTTTCATTGTTGCTTACTCGGTTGCTTACTTTGTTGATGACCTATGGCCCAATCAATGTGCTCCTGTATGAAACCATTGTGCGTTGCATAAGCCGACTTCAGACTGGCTATTATATGTGGGTCGTAGTTGGCGTTTCCAAGCGCAATAACAATGTTTCGTATCCAGCTTTGAAAGCCAATCCGCCGAATAGCCGAGCCGAGCGTCTTGGTATTGAAGTCGTCCTCGGTCCAGCCAAAGCAATCGAGCAAAGAGCTATTATCCAGTCCATGACGTGGATTGAAATCGGCTTCCTGCGATAGTTTGGCGTATCGATTCCAGGGGCAAAAAAGTTGGCAATCATCGCAGCCATAAATGCGGTTGCCGATAGCCTCCCGAAACTCGATTGGAATAGCTGACTTATGTTCAATGGTCAGATATGAAATACAGCGTCTGGCATCGACCACATAAGGTGCGACAATCGCTTTGGTTGGGCAGACATCGATGCAACTGGTGCAGCTGCCACAATGATTCCCCACAGGTGAATCGTTTTCAAGCACCAGGTTGGTGAAAATCTCTCCGAGGAAAAACCACGACCCATTATCTTTGTTGAGTATGTTCGAATGTTTTCCCTGCCATCCGATGCCAGCCTTAGAGGCCAATGCTTTTTCGAGTACCGGCGCACTGTCGGTAAAGACGCGATAGCCCAAATCGCCGACGATAGTCGATATTTTGTTGGCAAATTGTTGCAGGCGTTTTCGTATCAGCTTGTGATAATCGCGCCCCAGAGCATAACGCGAGATATAGGCCAAGTCGGTTTGGTTTAGTAAGTCGATAGGCCAACTACCCTCGTTTTTGTAGTAATCAAGCCGCACACAAATGACCGATAAAGTATCAGGGACTAATTGATCAGGGTAAAAGCGTTTATCGATGTTACGCTCCATATAGCTCATCTCGCCATGAAAATTGCGTTCAATCCACTCGTTGTAATGTTTGTGCTCCGAATCTAAATGAGTATCGGTAATACCCACCTGTTGGAATCCAAACTCAAGGCCCATTTGTTTTATCTGTTGGGTGATAGAAGGTGATTGATTAGGCTGCAAAGTGGTTGGTTTCCTGATAGGGAACTGCATTTAAAAACCGTAAGCTGGGTGCATCTTTCGCACCGATGGGTACAATATCGTATTTTTGCGAAAAGCTGAAATGTCTATCTACATTGCAATCGCTTTTGGCGGGTCTCTCGGGGCAGTTTGCCGCTACTGGGTTTCCACGTCGACCAATCACTGGTTAGGTGATGGTTTCCCTTATGGGACGTTAACGGTGAATGTCATCGGCTCTATTGTGATTGGTTTTTTGACCATTCTTCTGGCCGATCGCTTAAATGTCAGTAACGAAGTTCGACTCGGTTTGATCGTTGGTTTTCTGGGTGCATTCACAACGTTTTCAACCTTCGCACTCGATACTGTCTACTTAATCGACAATGGCGCAATTTTAAAGGCAGTGACTTATGGCTTGGTCAGTGTCATTTTGAGTGTACTGGGTGTTTTGGTAGGTATATATACCGCCAAACAATATTTTTAAGGCCCCCTTAAACGATACTGTTCTAATAATTTTATTGAAAAATTGGTATGAGAGAGACTAAATGTTAGATCCAAAATTACTACGAAGTGACCTCAATAACATCGTTGAGAAACTGCGTATAAAAAAATATGAGTTTAATACCGAGTTATTTAATCAACTTGAAGACAAACGCAAGTCACTGCAAATGAGCACTCAGGCATTGCAAAGTGACAGAAACACTCAGTCGAAGGCAATAGGCAAGGCGAAATCGCAAGGAGAGGACATAGCCCCTTTACTCGCAGCGGTGGACGAATTAGGCGCCCAACTTAAGCTGGCCGAAACTGATTTGGATGCGCTGCAAAGCCAGCTTGAAACGCTGTTGCTTGATATGCCCAACATAGCCGATGACTCAGTTCCGGCAGGCGTGACGGAAGATGACAATCAGGAAGTTTTAGTTTGGGGAACAAAACCCGTTTTTGACTTTGAACCCAAGGATCACATTGATCTTGGGAATCAACTCAAAGGCCTCGATTTCGAACGTGCTGCCAAATTATCTGGCGCTCGCTTTGCTACCATGACCGGTAGTCTCGCAACAATGCATCGTGCCTTAATTCAGCTAATGGTCAACCAGCATATTCTGCAGCACGGCTATACCGAAGCTTATGTGCCTTATTTGGTGAATGAAGCGACGCTGACAGGGACAGGGCAGTTACCTAAATTTAAGGATGATTTGTTTAATGTAAAGTCAGCCAGCCATAATCTTTACTTGATCCCAACTGCTGAAGTACCCGTCACTAATTTGGTCAGTGACACTATTTTAGATGCAAAAGACTTACCCCTTAAATACGTGGCACATACACCCTGCTTTCGGTCAGAGGCCGGTTCATACGGGCGAGATACACGAGGTATGATTCGACAACATCAATTCGAAAAAGTAGAAATGGTACAAATTGTTAAACCAGAAGACTCCATGCAAGCGCTCGAAGAGTTGACCGGTCATGCAGAAACTATTTTGAAACTGCTCGAATTACCCTATCGTAAAGTGATTCTATGCGGCGGCGACCTCGGTTTTTCAGCCACTAAAACCTATGACCTAGAGGTTTGGTTACCAGGGCAGGATGCCTACCGAGAGATTTCATCGTGTAGCAATATGCTCGATTTTCAGGCAAGGCGAATGAAAGCTCGCTATCGCAACCCTGAAACAGGAAAGCCTGAATTAGTACATACACTGAATGGCTCAGGTCTTGCAGTCGGCAGAACATTGATAGCCGTAATGGAAAACTACCAGCAGGCTGATGGCGGTATAAAAGTCCCCGACGTGTTGCAACCATATATGAATGGATTGACAGAAATAACCATTTAGGTGGTTATACACAGTCAGGCACTTCATGGACATAGCCGTAGGGGAGGCACATTTTCTGATCTGTCTGTAACCAATGTTCTGGTGGTTGTGACTAGAAAGATCTCGCCCATAGTTCAGAGCGAACCAGCGGCGGTAGCTAGATCTGTAAATGGACAGACAGCGGGGTAATTTGCAGTTTAGTAGCAGCCCACGAGCCGAAGGCATAGAGTATACTAGAAGAGTTGCGGCTCTAAAAAAACGGCCTTCTGACGTGAGTGTTGAACCTGGAGCCGAGAAAGTAGTCGTAGGCTTAGCTGCCGAAAAAAAACCGAAGATAAAGCAAGGGCATCAATTAAAGTGGCAGCCCTTACTCAGTAGAAAAAGTAGAGCAACTTTTCAAGGACGTCAAAGTGCTCGAAAGTTTGCTCAATCGATTGATTAAAAAATACGAGTCGTAATAGGCCAATAACAAGAGAGAAGAAACATGACCATCAAACAGAAACTACTAACCGTCCTAGTTTTAAGCAGCGTGACATTAGGCGCGAGTGCAGCTGGCAAGCTGGCGTTTATTAACGCAGCAATCGTTATTGAAAAATCGCCACAAGCGCAAGCGGCATCAAATGTGCTCAGGGCAGAATTCGAGCAAAGAAATACAGACCTAAATGCTATGTTAGAAAAATTACAGGGGCTTGAAAAAAAGTACCAAACCGATGGCGCTATTATGAGTGCTGAACAAAAGAGGAAAGCTGAAGGCGAGATTGTTCAAAGCAAGCGCAAGTTTAAATTCGATCAAAAATCTTTACAGGATGACCTACAGTCGCGTGAGCGCGCATTGATGCAGGAAATCCAACTATCGATCTCTGTAGTCATTCGTGAATTTGGTAAAAAGAATGGATATGACTTTATCTTCACTGATGGTGTTGCTTACGTGGATGAGGCCGTGAATATTACCGATGAAATCTTGATAGAGTTGGCAAAATAGTACTTTTGCCATAGTCGCATTTGATGGCGTAGCTCCAACCTGGCTTTACCAGAATTCTAAAACTGGAGTGTGAGGTGTTAGATCAGGTTTGGACTGCTACTAATAGAAGGGTATCTCTAAAACTGCGCGTTTTTCGCGATAGCCACCTGCCTCGTCCTAGCTGCTGAATCCTCATTATAGTTTCGTTAGACCAAGTCTAAATTGATATAAATCAATGTGTTAATGCCAAGTTATGGTGTCGAGGTCTAATGTCAATAACAATCGAAATGCTTCCTAGGGTTGGAAGCGATAAATTATTGGTTGATAATATTG
Organism: Polaribacter sp.; assembly: GCA_047615545.1. GTDB lineage: Bacteria > Pseudomonadota > Gammaproteobacteria. The sequence continues at coordinate 18,220 of JBLHID010000002.1, read as the reverse complement.
AAACTCCATTTCACAAGAGCATACGCTTTTGTCCCGGTAACCAACGACTGATCTCCAGATAAGCTGAGCCAATACCCAAATTACGGACCCATTTGGCGCTGGAGTCTAACGATGCCCAGGTCTTGATAGAGCCCTTGTTGGTGGTTGCAGTGATTGCCCCAGATTGGGTAACAATATCGACATGGACGGTTGCACCGTCAGCAATAATGACAACCTTCTTGATCGCGCCCGCCTCTACTAATGCTCGAATGGTCTTTTCATTCACCGCTGTCATCCGGAAAGAGGGTGTGCTGCTCAGGTATCGATATGCCGACATCTTCACAATGTTGGCGAATCAAGATTTCAATCATGTTAGCAATACTTCGATGATCCCGATTGGCCGCTTCACGTATAGCTTCCTTAATACCGGGGTCGACGCGCAAATTTAGGGTGGTTGTTTTCTTGGAAGTCATAAACTACAAGTGTACTGCAAATGTAACGCATATGTATTGTATATCTTAGTGATTAGCAAGCTACCTCAGGTAAACAGAATTAGCTACATTCCTAATGCAACTATATTCCCCTGTACGAGGCTGAAGCCCCAACTTCGAAGCTACACAATATTTAGCAGAAATGGCATGTTATTGAATCAGCTTGCTAATCACCTGTATCTTTAATCAGATAAGTCGTGCTGGCTGCGCGTCATTGAAGATATTTTCGATCGTTTATTTTAGCCCTCAACCTAAAAAAGCGGACAGTGGTAAACCAGTCATGAAGGCGTTAAGTTATACTCAGCGTATGAGCGAACCTCAAACGCCTTATATAGTGAACGGAACGCCGATTTACCGGCTAAATCCGACGACCCTCCAATCCACACCTAAGGCGACCTATTCCAAGACCCCGGGCGAAAAACTGGAGAAGACCACGGCAACGATAATCTATATGTTCAATACCGCCAAGTAGAGTCAGTCCAATTTTAAACCGGTGCCGATGTTGTTAATAACACCGAAGATGGTGCGCACATAACCGCCCCATTACCTAAACGAACACAACAGGCTTTTCACAACACAATTAGCCAATTTGAGACAGACGACTATTTGGAACTGAGACAAAATTAAAGATGAAACCGTGACCTGCCTCCTGTTTTTTTTGTCTTAACAATTTAGATCTTAACCCGCAATGGCCGTCATTTATTGAATTTGTCTGCGCTCGATTCGCTACCAGTGGTACCGGCATTGGTATTGAAGTCGCCCGCCCTATTGTTACCTCTGGCGCAAAAAAATAATGACCAATTCTGCTTTGGCATATATTGGCAGCAAAGCCATACTTTTTATCCAAAGCATCGCCATAATGCTCTTGAGCTGCACCACATAGTGAGCGGCACAGCGTGCTGGAAAATTGAAAAGTAATATTAGGAGGCTCGGCTAATAGGACGAGCTTTGAACGATTTAGATCGTATTGACCATGCCCCAAGAACCCAAGAACCCAAGATGAAGACTTACTGGCTCTGTAGGCTTGGCTCAACGATTTAGATTTTGACAATTACTCAACGCATGATTAATCGTCTAATCATGCGCCTTTCGTTTTGGATAGTCAGCCGCTAGGGTTAAACTAGCGCGATGAAAAAGACACTAATAATGGCAAAGGAGGCGCCACCTCTTTCAAGATCCTCATTACGTTTTGCACTTTATTTTTACCTGAAGTCGCGTAACACATTGATGATTATATTTTTCTGTGAAGCGGCGCAGGCGGCCTGCACTATTATGCTGCCCTATGCGATTAAGGAAATTATCGACGCGGTGACCCTGGCGAATACCACGGGAGCCAATATATTTGATGCCTCAGAAGATGCATTAATCTTATTTGCAGTGCTTAATTTGTTCATTGTGTTGTTCAGCCGGGCGAGTGGTGCCGCCTTAGTGATGACTGGACCTTTCCTGCGCACCGAAATCCGAAAGTCATTATTCAGTTATCTACAACATCACTCCCATCGCTATTTCGTTTCGCATTTTGCTGGTTCACTGGCCAGTCGCATTGCCGAGGTTGCGACAAGTTGCATGCATGCGCTATGGACGATCACCTTTGACTTCTACCCTTTGATTATAAAGTCGGTGGTCGCATTAATTCTTTTGTTTACGGCCAGTAGTGACCTAGCGGTCGTATTAAGCCTTTGGCTGGGTGTGTACATCTATGTGTCCTTTCTGCTTGCGAAAAAATGTCGAAGCTATGCGCAGGATTTTGCAGCAGCTCGATCCCTAGTCACGGGTAAGATAGTAGACTCAGTAACCAATGTAATGAACGCAAAAATGTTTGCGCGGCGTAAATATGAAGAAGCGTACCTCACTGATTATTTAAATGAAGAGGTTAACCAGGCGATGCGCACCTTCTGGTACATGGAAAAGTTACGCTGGTTTCAATATACAGCTGCCATGGTATTGATGGTTGGCATGGTTGGTTATGCCTTGAAAATCTGGTCCGAAGGCAACATGACAGTTGGTGAGTTTTCAATGGTGGCTGGGCTGTCAATCATGTTGATTGAGGCGGCACGTGGCTTGAGTCGAAGCTTTCTCGAATTTTTCGAATATCTCGGTAATATTAGCGATGGGGTAGCGGTATTTGTTCAATCACACGACATTGTCGATAGAGAAGAGGCTAGCATTCTAGAGGTTGATGAGGGCGAAATTGCCTTTGAGAACGTCACCTTTATTTATCAGGAAGGCTTAAAGGTGTTTGAACAACTTGACGTTACGATACCACCTAAACAGCAAGTTGGCTTGGTCGGTTTTTCGGGCTCTGGCAAATCAACCTTTGTTAATCTAATGCTACGTTTGTTTGAACCACAAAGTGGCGTGATTCGTATTGATGACCAAAATATACTTGATGTGACACAGGACAGCTTGCGTGAAAATATATCGATGATTCCGCAGGACCCACAGTTATTTCACCGCTCGCTGATGGAAAATATCCGCTATGGTCGGCTCGATGCCAGCGATGAAGAAGTGGTGGAAGCTGCGAAAAAGGCGCATGCGCATGATTTTATTCTGCAAACCGAAAAGCAGTACGACTCACTCGTTGGTGAGCGTGGCGTTAAATTATCTGGCGGTCAGCGACAACGTATAGCCATTGCCCGCGCAATTTTGAAAAACGCCCCAATACTCATATTGGACGAGGCAACCTCAGCACTCGACTCTGTCACCGAGAAAAAAATTCAACAGGGTCTTGACAACTTAATGAAGGGAAGGACTGTCGTAGTGGTCGCTCATCGGCTATCAACCATCGCCCACATGGATCGAATCCTCGTATTTGATGAGGGGAAAATCATTGAAGATGGAAATCATAAAGCATTGTTAGAACTGAGTGGGCATTACGCCCGTTTGTGGAATATGCAAGCCGGTGGCTTCTTACCTGATCAAGAATTGTGAAACGCCGATAATAGAAATAGGGGGGCTCGTGTATTATTCGGTTCTGTTTTTTTTGAGTTGAGAGGTTAGCAATGAGTCATAGGCAGCATGCTGAATAATCTGTCTGTTGGCCCTTTGACGGATGCTATTGTTTCATCACCGATGGTATTCGAACTGATCTGCTTTCACTGAACCAAACCTCCTTTAGCGACGTATAAACTTCTGATCTATTACCCGCCAATCGTCCCTCAGGAGTATCAGGACCATGACTCAAATTTCTTTTACAACCATCCGTGTTGTGATAGGTAATCTTTCTCTGTTATTTATGCTGTCCTGTGCGGTAGCAAATCCCCTATTGAATGATCCTAATCGTCCCGCGCATCATACGGATGAGGGATTTCAAAATTTGTATATCGATATTCCGGATAAAACCTTTTTCAGTTATCTGAAGATGCGCTACTTAAGCGATGTACAGTGGGCTGACCATGAAGGGGAGGCCGATCAGGTACCGTTTCAATCTCTTGATTTGAATGCAGTAAGCGATCCGCAGGAGGGTTTGCAGGTGAGTTGGCTGGGGCATTCGACTTTTTTGATTCAACTTGATGGGGTCACGTTATTAACTGACCCTATATTTTCCGAGCGCGCTTCACCTTTTAGTTTCGTGGGCCCAAAACGTTATGTGCCTCCTGTGGTTGATTACGACAAACTGCCTAAAATTGACTATGTGATTATTAGTCACAATCACTACGATCATCTGGATATAGAAACGATCCATCATTTGGGTAATGAGCCCATTTATTTTGTACCACTGAAACTAGCGCAGTGGTTCAAGGATAACGGTATCGCATCGGATCGTGTGCGTGAAATGGACTGGTGGGACAAGGCCGAAGAACCAGGACTTCAAGTACAAGCTATGCCGTCGCAGCATTGGTCTGCCCGAGGCCTGTCTGATCGGTATGAATCGCTTTGGGCCAGTTGGCATGTCAAGCTTGGCGGCCACAGCCTGTGGTTTGCTGGTGACACTGGGTACAACGACATACAGTTTAAGGAAATTGGCGACAAAACAGGTGGTGTTGATTTTGCTTTTATTCCAATTGGTGGCTATCTGCCTCGTTTGTTCATGTCAGACTTCCACATTAACCCTGAAGAAGCTGTAAAAATTCATCAAGACGTTAAAGCTAACGTAAGCTTTGGTATGCATTGGGGTACTTTTCCACTGACTGCCGAGGGACCTATGGCCCCAGTATTGGAGTTAGCAGAGCAGATTAAAGCCTATGGACTCGATGAAGGAGAGTTTATTACGCTTGAACTTGGTGAAACGACACGTTACTAACCCTAACACCTAATAATATCTTGATTGCCAATAACCGTTGAGACGCCAATCGTTCAGAGTTTATATTAGTTTTAGACACTCTATAATATAAGGTTTTTTCGTAAAAAATGATGTTTTTATGGTGGGGATTACCAAAGGCTCTCTTTATAGAAAATCAACCAAACAGCTGTCCATTAAACTCGTGTAATCATCTTTATCCGTTCAACAAAGCGAAAGCGTGGGCGCAACATAAAATTTCTATTCCACTGAAATTAAACGGAAATAGAAACCCACTTTTGGCCACACTGAGCAAATGCCCTGACTTGAATTCAGATATAATTTGGTGGTTAAAGGAATGCGAAGACCACCACCGGTAAAGCTGTAGGGATTAGTCCTCAATTTTAATTTCGGAGTCATCATTAATGACAAAAATAGTAATCCCAGAAGAAATGTATACAGCCCGACAGGGCATTATTCAGCTAATCGGTGAAGATGCCTTGGCTCAAAAAACAGAAGAGTTCAGGCCTATTCTAAGGGCTATGTGCGAAGAAGGTCGGGTCACCGTCATTGAGGCAGTCGACTCCTTACTGCAAGTCGTTGATTCTACCAATATTGACCCAGAGCTACTGAAAGCTATTTGTGTTGAAATATTAGAGCCCCGCTACGAATAAGTGCCGATGAATGAGCGAAGGCCGAACCGTGGTCTGTACCCCAGTGTGGTGGAATCATAGCCGCTCTTGAAGGTCAGCCTGGTGATTAGACCGAAGATTAGCCCGAACATCAGCTTAAGGAGATACACCATTCAGGTTTTTTTCGTGATTCCAGGCTATTTAAGAAATAGTCGAATGTAAGAAAAGCGGTTAACATCAGCTCATATTATGATTGAACCGAAGGTGTGTTATGGGTGACAAGCCACTAACGATTAAGTCCGCCTGTCTAGACAGTGATGGGCTGGTTTATCTAGATTGGGACGATGCTAGCCGCAGTGCATTTCATCCAATCTGGTTACGCGATAACTGTTGCTGTAAAGAATGTGGTGACCCGGCAATTGGCTACCGAACGTTGCGTCTCACTTCTCTTGATCTCAACTGCAAGCCTAAGTCGCTTGATACCGATGTTTTAAACTTGTTAATCACCTGGCAGGATGGCCACAAGTCCTGTTATGCCTCAGCATGGTTGCATGAACATGACTGTCAGGATCAAGTCCGGCGAGCCCGCGCCTTTAAACCGCTTATATGGAATGACAGTTTCCGTCAAAATCCACCGATTTTTGAATATGTCGATATAGCTTCTAGCGACAATAAACTTCTCGAATTACTGCAGCAGGTGCGCGATTATGGGCTCTGTTTTATTCGTAATTCACCCGCCCAACCGGGTATTGTCGAGTCACTGGCGTTGCGTATTGGTTCTCCTCAGGAATCCAATTTTGGCCGTGTTCAGGATCTAATATTCGACCCAGGGAAGCGCAGCATTGGCAATGACGTCAAAGCACTCAAATTGCATACGGATGAACCTTATCGTGCATCGCCGCCCGGCATTTTGTTGTTTCATTGTATTGCCAACGACCAAACGGGGGCTGGGTCTTCGACCTTCATGGATGGGTTCGAGGTAGCCGGTCGCCTGCGTGACCACGATGTCGAAGGGTTTGCTGCGCTATGTAATAATGCACAAGTATTTCGTCGGCACTTTGCAGGGGACGTAGATCTAATAGCCAAATTTCCGATTTTAAATGTTGACGAGTTTGGCAACCTCTGTGGCGTTCGTATTAATGACCGGGTTGCTGCGCCGCTTACCATTTCTCCCGATCAAATGATGGTTTATTACCGTGGACTTCAATATCTGCTGAAGCAATCCGAAGATGAAACCCTAGCCGTGAATTTAACCCTACAACCCGGTGATATCGCTATATTTGATAATCACCGCGTACTGCATGGACGCACCGACCTCACGGTTGACGGCAAACGCTGGCTGCAATGGGTTCAGCTAGAGCGTGGAGACTTTCATTCCAAACTACGCATCCTCGCTGATAAACTAGACCAACCTAGAGACGCCAATCCATTACTGACAGGTGCTTATAGATCATTTTAATCAGTCAAAAAAAACAGTGAGGACGATATGAAAGTCTTGTTAGTAACGGGTAGTAGCCGAGGCATAGGGGCAGAAATCTGTAGGCAGGCAGCTGCAGAGGGTTGGAAGGTTTGCGTCAACTATGCGAGCTCAGCCGACGAGGCCGATCAAGTTGTGAAGCAAATTCGCGATCAGGGTGGTATCGCCATCGCATTGCAGGCCAATGTCGCCAACGAAAACGAAGTCATTACTATGTTCGAAAGGATTGACCTCGAACTTGGACCGATTACCGGGCTGGTCAACAACGCCGGCATCAATGGTGGCGGCACCAGGGTTGATGAAACGGATATTACGCTGTCGAAACAGATGTTTGAGGTAAATACCCTTGGCGCTTTTATTTGCGCCAAACACGCCATCAAGCGAATGGCCAAACGGTATGGCGGCAATGGTGGCGCTATTGTGAATATATCGTCCGCTGCTTCAAAGCATGGCGGCCCTTTTACCTATGTTGATTATGCCGCTTCCAAAGCTGCCATCGACACTTTCACCATCGGACTAGCCAAGGAACAAGCCGATCAATGCATCCGCGTGAATTGTCTGCGCCCAGGCATTACCATGACCGAAATCAGCGTCGACTATGCCAAGCAAAACCCAGAATGGCTTGATTGGGTCTTGTCGCAGGTACCGCTTGGACGTCCAGCTGAAGTGAGCGAAATAGCCAATAGCGCCATGTTTCTGTTGTCGGATAAATCATCCTATACCACTGGTGCTATCCTTGATGTGTGTGGGGGTTGGGTAAGTCCGTAAATTTGGCTGGCGATAATCTTATTGTAGTTAGATGTCTCGCCTGCGTATAGCGAACTTAATAGCAGTCAGATCAAGGCCATTTAGAGCTATAGCAGATAGTTCACCTGCAACACCTCCCGTCATCAGTTTGTTGCCTACGCTAGAAAGAGCATCTAAAGCATAAACAGGTTAACCACTCTTTGCATGTTCACTCTTTTATTTTGGCAATGAAAGCGCCAAGCCACACATCCTACGTTTGTACTCCCTCATATCTGAAAGAAGTTATTTTCTACTAGCCTGTGATCTGAATGAATCCATGCTGCGTAGATATGTGGTACGTCAATTAACAAACAATAGGAAAAATAATGAGTGACACAATCGAGACATCCCTGGGGAAAGTGGAAACCAGCCTAGCGCTATTGAAGGTACTTGTGGAGAATAGCTTTGACGCAATCCTGGTTACTGACGCATCAGCTGAGGGCAAAGTCATTTACGCAAATAAGGCCTTTGAAAGCCTTACTGGTCATGATCCGTCAGACGTTATTGGGTTAACACCCAGAATTCTTCAGGGTGTAGGGACTGATAAAAAAGTTATCGATAGTCTCACCATGGCGTTGCAGTCAGGTAGTAAGTTTGAAGGGAAAGCTATCAATTATAAAAAAGATGGCACACCATTTATTATGTATTGGCGAGTGCTTCCAATCAAAATTGGACAAGAGATCGAAGCTTGGGTTGCTATCCAGAGAGAAGGCTCGTCCATTTGATACCGTGGAGCCTGTTGGGCTTTGGATGAATCGACTGTGGAAAGGCATTTCGGCCAGATTTCTTGAACCAAGTTGTTGAATAGAAGAACTATTTTCCTTACTTGATCAGAATATCTAACTCTAAATGAATGTCCGTCTTTACAATTATCTAAGTCCAGCAAGCTCCTAACACACACAAATCAGAGCGTCGTTCGAATTGAGTTTGTCAGTGCCCTGCTGATGAAGATGTCCACGCCTAAAACGAAAAGATCAGACATTACAATTTACATGGTTGAAAATTAAAACTTAGCCTCTTTTATTTTTTTGCCACGTCGAGTGAAAAGCGTTCACGAATAAATCTAGCGATACCTTCCTCGTCGTGATGTCCGATGACTGCGGTAGCAGCGGATTTAACCGCATCATTGGCATTGGCTGGCGCGTAACTTTCGTCAGCTGCCTCGAACATGCTGAGATCGTTGTCACTGTCTCCAAAACAGATGACACGTTGGAAGCCCAGCAATTCCTTCAACATCTTGATGGCAATGCCCTTGCTGGCGCCACTGTGGTGAATATCCAGCCAGTGCCATTGGGCACCTTCCATGGCTAGGCCAGAATAAGCGACGAGCTGCGGTTCCTTCGCGACACTGAGCATTACGGCGTTAATGGCATCGACAGCCCCTATAGAATTAATGTGAGTCACAGCAGCATCTGACGGCAGTTCGTCGAGTGTTCGTGTTCTGACGTTACTATCAATGGAGAAACTCTCAACGAGCAAGTGATCGGCCTCGGTTTGTAACGATGGGTAGTACACTGTGCTTTGATGGTCTTCGTCTAAGGTAAAAACAAAAGGTGTTAATCCCTGTTGGAAGCAATCTTGGACGACGTTGTCGAGTTCGGAAGACGTAAGCGTAGTGCTATTCGAAAAACACCGTTGCTCAGGATGCCAGATCATCACACCGTTCTTGTAAGCATGTGGCAGGTTAAATCGATGACCATCTAAGATAGTGCTAGTCCCGTGAAGAGTGCGGCCTGTTGCGACGGTGTAGGCAATCTCTCGTTTAGACAGCATCTTGAGTGTCTCGCTCGTGTAATCAGATATCGTCGAATCCCGATTGAGAAGCGTTCCGTCGAGGTCAAATACTATGAGTTCCATTGCTGCTAGCCTTTGGGGAATGTTGGGTACCATTTTCGCTGCTAAGCTGGGTTGATGCAAACCCTTAGATCACGTAGTAATTCTGGGAGTAGCATATCATCTTACTTACCTTTGTCGTCGGCACTTGATCAGTATATCGCCTTCTAGTTATTTGACACAAAAAGAGTCTTATCAGTGTAAGTTCTACTTCGCTGGAATGCGTCGGACAATGAAAGTGCGAACCCTAAAAACCATAAAGAGAAAAAATACGCTCAACGAGAAATTTTGAGGATTGACTGTTTGTCTATAGCGACTATTAAAAACTAACTGTCAGCGCTGAGCGCTCTGTATGACTTCTATTTTATTATCAGCACATGCTATTCATATCACATTTTTTAACGCATCTTCCAGTTTTTTATACTGAAAATTATAACCTGCATCTAAGATTTTTCTAGGCAAAACTCTCTTTCCTGCTAACAACAGTTCCTCACCCATTTGTCCCAATAATAGCTGTACAACCATCTTGGGCATCGGGAAAATAGTTGGACGTTTTAGTGCGGTGCCAAGCGTTTTAGTAAACACCTGATTGATGACTGGATTAGGAGAGGTGCCGTTAATAGCACCCTTTAGATTGTCATGATTGATGCAGTACAAAATAATGCCAACCAAATCATCCAAGTGAATCCAAGGCATCCATTGTTTACCGTGACCAATTCTTCCGCCAAGGCCCATTTTAAAAGGGAGTAACATTTTACTCAATGCACCCCCATTCTTACCTAGGACAATACCCGTTCGTAGCAAGCAAGTACGAATTCCAAGCGCTTCTGCCGTAAGGGCCGTTGTTTCCCACTTCTGACATAACTGACTAGAAAAGCTATCGTCACTACCAGCTTTTTCATCAATAACATCATTCGTTATACCGATACCATAGTAGCCAATAGCAGAGCCATTGATTAATAGTTTGGGTTTATTTTTTGATTTTTTGAAATATGCAATAAGTGTCGCTGTAGTATCGATACGGCTACTAAAAATCCGCTGTTTTTGCTGAACACTCCATCGTTTATTAGCGATAGGTTCACCAGCCAAATTAATGACAACATCAAAAATATCATCATCTGTTAGCTGCTCTAAATCGGCTACAGCTTTAATGGGAAGTTTGATTGCTTCAGGGTGTCTACTAAGCACTACAATATGATGTTTTTCTTCCAATAAGCGAGCGCAAAGAGCAGAGCCAATAAAACCAGTACCACCTGTAATGAGTAAGTTCATTTTTCTCCTTGAAATCAATAATTAGTATTGTTTAAAATCTAATAGGTTATTATGTTGCAGGCACAAATATTCAACTGTTTCTTTCTGTATATTCTCATTCATTTGTCGTTTTATCAATGATGGCTATGGGCTTGGGCTGAACTCTTTCGTCCCAGTGTCGGCTAGGGTAGAGGGAACGAAGCTGTGATATAAAAAGAAATTTAACATACCAATTACTATGGCTGTGGTTTCCCTAGCTTTTGAGTCAGTGACAACATCTTTAGTAACGGTAGTGTCACCATTTTCTGGAGTAACTTCATCGAAAACAAAGATAATGTCCAGTCGCAGCACTTTATTTTTATGGCACAAACGCTATAGCTCTTCACGTTCACCCCTAACTACTAGTCTTGAACAGCCTTCCAATAACGATAAACATAGTCACGTGAATAATCCTCGACCGGCAACTTTGTGAAACCCGCTTGATTGAAGAATGACACGGCATCGACCTGAGCCTTGACCAGTAAGCCACTGGTACCACTTTCACGGGCACTTAATTCGGCCGATTCGACCAATCGTGTGGCGATGCCTCGTCGATGATAAAAGGGATCAACATATAATCCATGAAGCAACAGTGTGTGTTGGGCACTCGCAAGCTCAGTCGCATCGATTTCTTCTAAGGTGGCTAGACCGACAATGCCAGCATCCACTGTTTCTGCGATCAAAAATTGCATATGCATCAAATCTTCTTCTTCGTAACAGTAAAGCGGTAAGCTAATTCGCTTGACCCGTTCTGGCAATTGCCAAGTATCGATCGCAGCCTTAATGATGCCATTGATACGAACTAGATCAATACTGTTTAGTTTTCTATCGCTTATGTTGACAGTAAACTCTGGATCTATAAGCTCGTCCACAAGTGAAGATTGATCGCTTTTGTTATTCGACAAGGTTGTTTTCGCCTAGTATTTTTTGGGTTGATTGATTTCGGCACTATAGAGCGGGTAGTCACCATTGTAAAAATGTGTATCTTTGTCCATAACAATACCTACGTTTGATTAACTAATATGGATCAGAGACATCTATCGAATGGTGCAAATCGAGCTGGTTCCGTAACTTATCGTGTTGGCCTGAAGTCAGACAAACAGTTATAAATGTGTTGGTAACTTGCACTATAGAATGGATGCATGAGTCATTTTACCGCAAATGTAATATTAAAAAGAGAGCCATGGTCTGACAATCGAGACGTTTTTCAAACAAATTAGATACTCCTGAACCTTTGATGGATAATATTTAATTACGCACGAAATTAAGATAAAAAATAGAGCTCCCATTTCGGGGTGCACTAAGACACTACTACTATCAGGTCAAACAAATGTTGCGGCGTCGGTTATTACTAATAGGTATTATTTGGATAGGTGTTAGTCAGAACCTTTTCGCTGCTACAGGTCCCAATTCAATTAGGGATAAGTTAAATGAAATTGATTTCAATGTTCTATTGATGCGCCATGCGCTTGCCCCAGGCTTTGGTGATCCCGAAAACTTCGTCATCAACCAATGTGCAACCCAGCGAAACCTAGATGATGTTGGGCGGGCTCAGGCCAAATCAATCGGCCTGAAATTAAAACAAGAGGGGATCATATTTGATAAGATTTACTCCAGCTACTGGTGTCGCTGCCTTGAAACAGCTCAACTTTTAAACCTTGGTGCAGTAGATAGTTTTTCTGGCCTGAATTCCTTCTTTCAGGGCCACGCCGAACGCAATCAAACACTACAGCTGTTGCAAAAAAAGTTGGTTGGCCTCGGTCAAAACAGCTTAACATTAATGGTCACACATCAAGTGGTTATCCAGGCGGTCACTGGAATTAGCGTATCATCTGGTGACCTTGTTGCATATAATTCGAAGACGGGCAAATCAGTTCGAATTAGCATTGAATAAACCGGACTCTCGCCGGCCATATTAAATGAGGAGCAACTGCAGAGTATCCGGCAGCTTGAAAAAACAAGTAAGGTCTTATTGGCCTATAACAATCATTAATTAATTGGGCTTTACACCTCATGATAGAAGTTGCACTTTTCCCCATACCCGATGCCGTTAATTTTCCTGGTGTGCCAACACCGCTACATGTTTTCGAACCCCGTTATCGAAAAATGGTGAAATACTGTATTGATCATAAAGTGATGATGGGCGTTTGTCATACCCAAAAAGTGCTACATGCCAACACGCGAGATCAAACTCAGGAAGAAGTGCTTAGCAGCAATCAATCTACCTACAAGCCATGCGCTGTTTTTTCCGCTGGAACAGTGGAGCTATTAGAGGAGATGGATGACGGCCGCATGGCAATAGTGGTTAATTTTGAAACACGACTGAAGCTCCAACAAGAGCGGCAGACCTTGCCGTTTAATATATGGGCTTGTGAGCCGTATGAAGATGACCCGATGGAGGGTGATGACTTAGTGCGGTTATTAAGGCAAAGCCATGAAAAGATTATGCAACGCTTATTGACCATCAGCCATGGCAATGATGAAGCCCAAACAATGCTGGCTGGAGATCATTGGCAAAATATTTCGCCGGTTGAGTTTAGCTTCTTGGTCAATGGTTTGATTGCCATGCCTGCCGATATCAAACAAGATTTGCTGGAAATGAGGCAGCCACAAAAGCGGTTGGATAAAATCCTAGAAATGGTTAATTCTATTCAACAGCCTCTTAGCGAATAATGTCCTTGTTTTTTCAACTACGGCGATACCACACCAAAACACCATGTCCTGAATCGTTTAACCATTAAAGGGGATCAAATAATAATGAATGATATTTTTGTATCCAAAAACGTTGGTTTTGCTACTGTCTTCAAAAAATTATCATTGATATTCTTGACAGTTACCTCCAACTAATTTGATGAAAATGATACGCGTATTCTTCACTGCCTTGATACAGCCTTCGATGGCTTGTGCCTACTTCATCGCCCTTGCAGCAATGAGTTCAACCTTACACGGAAAAGATGACCAACCGATGAAAACACTCTTTGAATTTATAGGTGGAAATCCCGATGTGGAATGGCGCTCGAATAATGATGGCGTGATGGGAGGCCTTTCTAATGGCAACGCACATATTACAGAAGGAGGCATGTTGTTTAATGGTGAGCTCTCATTAGAGAATAACGGTGGATTCTCATCCATATACTTTCGCGCCAACTTTGATTTGTCTGACTTTTCGGGTATTCGATTGAGGGTACTTGGTGATGGCCGCACTTATCAATTACGTTTAGAAAGCGACGCTATCTTTTCGGAACGCGCGCCAGTCAGCTTTAGCAGCGAATTTAAAACAACAGAAGGTGAGTGGGTAGAAGTCTTTTTGCCGTTCAGTGACCTTAGTCAAACGTGGCGAGGGCGACAGCTTTCTGGATACACATTTAATTCGCAGGACATTCGGAGGATCGGCATTATGCTTGCCGATAAACAGTCGGGTAAGTTTAATCTTAAAATAGAATCGATTGAAGCCCAGTAGAGAGGTTACTGTGCTTGATTGGCTAAGCCACGGCACCTGAGAGCCATTAAACCATCACGTATACTCAATTTGAAAAGTCGTAAATTCATTTAACCGAGCGTCTATAAAATTTACTGTAGTTAAATCAAGAGGCAGCATGAAGCTCCAAGGTAAGGTTTTTAATTGGAATGATGACAAAGGTTTTGGTTTCGCAAAGCCAAACGGCGGAGGCGAGGGTGTCTTTGTTCATATAAAAGCTTTCAAGCCACAATCTCGTAGACCTATCAATGGAGATGTCATCAACTTTGAATTAGTGCACGAAAAAAATAATCGTAATAAAGCGACAAATGTTCAATTCGTTAGCGATACTAAGCGCTTAAATAAACCAGATAATGCTAATAGCACCAGTGCCTTCGAAAACTATATCATAGTGATCTTTTGTGGAGTTTTATCGGCTTCAATATTGATAGGGAAACTCCCTCCACTTGTTGCTGGTATTTACGTTGTAATGAGTGTGGTTACTTTTATTGCTTATGCTAAAGATAAATATGCTGCACAAAATGGTCGTTGGAGAACACAGGAAAGTACCTTGCATATTTTAGCCCTCATGGGTGGTTGGCCGGGGTCATTTTTCGCACAAAGTTACTTACGCCACAAGTCGAGTAAGAAAGTGTTTAAACGTGTTTATAAGGTTAGCGTTTTATTAAATTTGGGCGCTTTAATCTGGCTACATACCGAAAAAGGATCGAGCGTTCTTAATGAGTTTCTCTCTCCATTGCTGAATGGCTAACGATTTAATTTAATCAGAATAAAAGCCGTAGAATTTACGCTCTTTGTCAGTTTAGAACTTTTCAACAGCAGGCCGAGCAAGCGCTACCGCTGCTCGATAGGTTGGTAAAACTGAATTTATTGTAAGGCCCGCTGGCTAACCCTCGTATCAATTACTGTTTACCCCGCTAGCATTATTCAAAGCGAAAGATTAAGCTATCTAGTGATGATTTACGTGCTTACTTTTCTCCTAGTTTTAATCCTGATCTATGGCCCACAGCTTTGGATTAACACCATCCTGAACCGCTACAATCGTGTGCCGGAAGATAATTTCCTTGGTACCGGCGGCGAACTGGCGCGGCACCTGCTTGACCGCTACGAGTTGCAGGAGGTCAAAGTCGAAGTGACCGAACTTGGCGATCATTACGACCCCACGGCCCGTGCGGTGCGGCTAACGCAGGACAAGTTCGAGGGCAAGACCCTGACCGCCATCACGGTTGCGGCGCATGAGTGTGGACATGCTTACCAGCACGCTGCAGCAGAGCCCCTGTTTCTACTGCGCACTCGGCTTGCTTCAAGCGCGGTATGGGCACAGCGTATCGGTTCATTGTTGTTGTTCGCTGCCCCATTCAGCGTGCTGATAACGCGCTTACCATCAGCTGCCATGCTGAATGTCACCGGCGCACTGCTGATCATGGGCTTCGCTTTGTTGATGCATTTGTTGACGCTACCCGTCGAGATCGACGCCAGCTTTAGAAAGGCACTGCCTTTGCTGTCGACAGGCTACCTGACGGAACGTCAAATTCCAGCAGCGCGAGCCATACTGCGTGCCGCGGCCTGGACCTACGTTGCGGCATCACTGGCATCGCTACTTAACTTCTGGCGCTGGGTAGCGTTGCTGCGGCGCTGATTTCGAGCAGATCTATGATCGCCGACGACGAAGGTCGCGATCGAATTAGGCAACAATAATGGACAGGCACCCTTTAAAATCATAAATTTTCTGATACCAGTAGGGCGGTGGAGCATAACTATTGGCTAATGGTGGCTCTGCTTGAAAATGGTGAAAGAAATTTATGAAAAATGGTTGAGGTTGTTGAGAATCTCCCTAAAAAACGGTAGATGTAGGGAATATTGGAGATGATTTTGAAAATTGACATATGTGGGTAGGGCTTTTATGATTCCTATACTTTATTCGAAAAATGATTCTTGATCTCGAAAAAGCAGCCGTCAAGATAATCGATTACACCTGAATAAACTTAAAAAATATGAGTCGACACCTTGTTATTTACAACCCTATCGCAGGCCGAGGTCGTGCAATAAAGTATTGGCCACAGGTCGAGCAAGCATTGATTGAGGCGGGTGTTGAGTTTGATGTTGCAGTGACGTCCGCACCTCTTGAGGCAACTTCACTTGCTGAAAAGGCGCATACAAAATACTCAACAGTAATTGCAGTAGGCGGCGATGGCACGGTTCACGAAATTGTGAATGGGCTATTGCGAGCATCGAACGAAGGAGAGACGTTGCCATTGGGTGTAATCCCACTTGGCAATGGAGATGATTTTGCCAAGGTGATTCCGCCAGAAACTGCCATTGGCGGTAAAGTATTTGATTGGCGAATTGCCGTTGAGAAAATCGCAAAAGGCGAAACCAAACTGTTTGACGCAGGGCGATTAACGAACAGCCCAACGGATAACGATCCGCAGTATTTTATGAATGGCATGGACATCGGTTTTGGTGCACAAGCCGCGCTAAACTTTAATACGGTGCCAAAGATTTTCACCGGCATGATGGCGTATTTGGCCGCAATTATGAAAACGCTGATTGACTATCGCATCCCAAAAGTTAGTATTCAAATTGATGATCAGGCGCCATTCGAACAATCAACAACGATGACAGTCGTTACCAATGGGCGTTGTTTTGGCAGTGGATTTTGGGTTTGCCCCAATGCTCAAGTTGATGACGGCTTACTTAATGTTATGGTGGCAGATGGTATCGGTCGTATGAAAATCCTCGGATTGATACCAAAAATAATGAAAGGCACGCATGTCAACGAGCCAATCCTGAAGAACTTTCTCGCTAAACGTGTTGTGATAAGTGCTGAAGAGTCTTTTGTGGTTGAGGCGGATGGGGAGGTTCCCTATCCTCAAACAACGCGCCTTGAAGTGCAGGTGCTAGAAAAGAAATTAACAATTATTGTTTAGTGGTGAACTGAAATAATTTGAACTCAAGGCCAAATGCAGTGGGAATAGGGCTTGCTACAATTCAAGACATTTCTAACCTTTGTATTCTTTTGGATTGTTCATTCTCACAAGAGTGAGAATTCGAACTCAGATCGAACTGACCAGACACACGGACTACCCTCAGCTGATATCGGAGCAGTATAATTTTGGGACACATCGCACAAATTAACATGGGATTTCTCCTGCACCCTTTTGGCGACCACAGAATCGCTGGGTTTGAGAATAATTTAGACCGAATCAATGCAGTGGCTGACAGATCTAAGGGCTTTGTATGGCGCCTGAAAGATGAAGGCTATGACCAACCAAAAAATGATGCGGGTGCGGTGTTTGGGCGCCCCGATGTCGCGTTGGCTACACTGTCCGTTTGGGAAAACTTTGAGGATTTTGAGCAATTCGTGCATAACACTTTGCATGGTCAATTTTTGAAACGAAGGGCAGAGTGGTTTGAACCGGCAGATGTCCCAAGCTACGTTATCTGGCCCGTGGCAGTCGGTCATATTCCATCATTGATTGAGGGTAAAGAAAAGTTAATGCTTCTACGAGAAAACGGCCCTAACGATGAGGGGTATGATTTCAAATTCAAAGCAAGAACAAAAC
The DNA here is from genome assembly GCA_047615545.1 of Polaribacter sp. Lineage (GTDB taxonomy): Bacteria > Pseudomonadota > Gammaproteobacteria. Next base: position 469 of record JBLHID010000002.1, on the reverse strand, counting down.
AATAAAGGACTAAAACAATAAAAGACAGGCACTCTTAAAAATTGCCCCAGAACTGATGAGCAAAGTGCTGGGTATCGTCTACTGCGCTATAGCATCCCACCGCATCAAAAAGTCAGGGCTGAATTGCAAAACGGCACAAACAGGTTCAGCCACGCTCATTTAAAGGTTTGGACGGTCCGGCGCCCCGAGAGCGCTAAATTTGAATCCTAACGCGGCTCGGTCCATTTCCATAGGCTGTTCCTAAATGGGATATGCTAAAAAACCAAGCTGGGCTTGACCCGAATCAAATGTACCATAGCGCCTAATCTGCAAAAGCTGGCCATACTGGTTCACTCGATCAGTCACCGTGTTGGTCGGTATCTTGAACGCCAGGGTATACTAGACGTCGGCGCCAGAATTACTCACTCACCACAAAGCGAAACGTTAGGTTTTAAGGAGGTATCAAGTGTCGAAATCAGCATCCATTAAT
>JBLHID010000001.1:0-74015 GCA_047615545.1 Polaribacter sp. | reverse complement strand
CTGTTGTTGTAGCTGAACTTATACCACTATCAGAAGCCATAGCCTCATTAATAGTGCCACTAAACTCTGCAATAACTGCTCTCCCCGCTGCTTCATTTGTTGTTGCATTTAAGTGCGCTACTGCAGCTTCTTCTGTAGCTACAACAGTTCCCTCATTACTATCAATTACATCTGTTATCAATACAGCATCGTCTGATAAATCTTTAGTGCCTGAATCATCGACCTTAGCCTTTGATGTTGCATCAATCGTAATACCATTTGATGCATCGCCATCGCTATCCAATGTTTGAAGAAATTGCGCTATCTTTTTTACCTGAGCGTTGTCTGTGTCTGCTCTAGTAGCACCAGCAACCAAATCTTGTGGCATAACTATTCCATCTGCATTTACGTCTCCTGCATTTATAGAGCCAACAGTTATATCGCCAACCTTAAAGGTGATTACCTCACCAAGATTGTAGCTAAAACTGCCATCAGCTGCTGTTTGTCCTTTTAAAACTCCATCAATATAGTAATCAATACCGCCAACAGCGCTGTCAATAAATTTACCTGTTAGTGCTGAAGTCGAAGAAACAAGCGAAGAAGAAGAGCCACCGCCTGCCGCTGCAAGACCAATAAGGCCGACTCCGCCTGCTATACCCGCAATTGCGCCTGTGGAAAAGCCTGAGTCTGCGTCTGGCGCTTGAGATAGCACTTCATAATCTTTATAACTAGTAGCGGAAACCACAGACTCTAAGGCGGTATTGTCTTTTGAAATTGTTATTAATTCCGACTGATCACCTTGCAAATAAACTAGGAATGAGCCGTTCTCCAAATCAAATAGGGTGTCATTCAATGAAGATAATAGGAGTGTCTTACCGCTAGCATCTGTAAACTCTACACTTATCGCATTTTTATAACTATAGAAACCGGTAAGAATTAAAGCTTCCTTATTCTCTAAGATAATTTCAAGGTTATCGCCTGATTTAAGAGCAATATAATTATCCATTCCTTTATCAAGCAAAATCTTTATCTTGTCATTAGCTTTAACTTTAACGTTAACGCGCCCAGACTGATCGATCTCTACAAATTTCCAGTCGCCATTTTTACTAATCACTTCAATCAAATATTTCAATTATTTTCCTTTTAATATATATTATGCAGGTGTTTTTATTTACATTACAAAAACGAAAATAAAAGCACTTATATTTTGTAATTTTTTTCGAGCTTTTTTAAAAAAAACAGGACAAAACTGGGCTGCCATCTTTAGAAAACCATCTCACAAGAATTTGAAGGATAATGGGCCTATCCATTGATGTCAATTTTTTGAGAATGATCTCCAATATTCTATAAACCTTCGTCTTATTAGCCGGATTCCGAGCAACCCTAACGATGTCTCAAGCATTTTTTCGTCATTTTCAAACAGAAACAATCTTTAGCCAATAACGATGCCCTGCCGCCTATTGGTGCCAGAGAGTAGAATTATCAAACTATTCTGATGTCAGCCAAGCAAGCTGGTTTGCGGAGGGGCTCTGGTTTCAGGTAGGACATCAGGATGTGAGGGTAACCCGTCCTTTTTCTTAAGATGGGACGGAACCTTGTCAATGATCTGCTGATTTTCGATACAGCGTTCCGACGTATCGGCGATGACCTTTACGGGACCCCCACAGTGAGTGCAGGCTTCAACATCAATGTGAATCCCCTCTTTAACCGTTGTGCCCAGGTCATGGCTGTGCGGCCCTCAACTGGCGTTTTGTCCTGAGCACTGACTTTTTGCCCGCCCTTGCCCCGCCTGGCTGGTGTGACTAGAATTCGGTGTTTGCTGTTGGGTGCGAACACACCATGAAACCGGGTTAGATTGACCTTCGGTTTCGGTACAGGAGACGCCAGTTTTGATTTGAAGTCCAACAGTTCGAATATGGCATGGGTTGTACCATCACGGTAGGGAGTCTTTAGCTGGTAACGGATGTTTGGTAGTGGTGTGGCGCAGCAGCATACGACTCGATCGGTAATGCGACCTTTGCAGCGTCCCTCGATTGCCTGCAACCTTTTGGTGTTTTAGCCACTTATGGCAATGCGAGCGGCGCGGTTGATCCATTCAGCCCCGGCATACTCGCACCCAAAGGATCATTATATGTAACTCGCCCTACTCTAGGCACCCATATAGCTACCCGAGCGTTATTTGAAGAAGGTGCTGACCGTTTGTTTGAAGTGGTGCGTAATGGTGATGTGTCTATACATATCAATCAGAGCTTTGCGCTTGCCGATTGCGCAAAAGCCCATCAAGATTTAGAAGCCAGCAATACAACCGGATCAACTGTACTTGTAATTTAGAACTGTTTTGTTTTTTATCAGATAGTCCACAAAACATCGGTGGGTATTTTCAGTTGAATTCTAGTTTTAATTTGGAAATATTCTCCCATCTCAAAATTCACTTGAATCAGTCATTACGCCGAAATTACTACCCTTAAAATCAATCACTTAACGTTTTAATTGACATAGAAAATCAACAGCAGAGCTATAAAACCTCTCCTTTTCGTTACAATTTTAGAATTGTTTCATGGTATTTCGAAACAGATCGCTTGACAGAGTCAACTGTTACGGTCACTTTTCAATTTATCTGTATCTGTTTATGTGACAGTTGGTGCCTATAATACCTAACATTACTCAACCACCTCTAACTAGGGAGCATCTAGGACCACCGCCATGACTACAACAGCTGTAAAAACTCATCACATCGAACTTGGTTCGAACCTGCACTCTTTGATACAAAGCGTTCAATCGTTCACAAGCAAAATTAGCTCAACACTTTCCGTTTGGTCAGCACGCTCAAACGATCGTCTCCAGCTGTCACAAATGAATGCTCGCATGCTTGCTGACATTGGTCTGAACTACGGCGACGTTGCTAGAGAAACCAATAAGTATTTCTGGCAGAAGTAATTTTTACCCAGCCCTAGTTCGGGGCTGCTAATAGTAGTGTTTAGATAACTATTATTAGCACTGTTTTACCCTCTCCTCCTTGTAGTATTTGTTGGCCACGGATGGCCAAGCTTTTTTCAACCCCCCGAAAGTCTACACTTCATGAGAGACCTATGAACAAAGTTGTTTCAACTAGTTTCATTGCTTAAGACGATAACCTGTTTTAAACATCCACCATACAATTCCTAAACACAATATTAAGAACCCAATGACCATAGTTAGGCTAATACCGACACTCACATCGGCCACTTCGAAAAAGCTCCAACGAAACCCACTGATCAAATACAGCACCGGATTAAATAGCGTTACCGTTTGCCAAGCTGGCGGCAACATGCTGACTGAATAGAAACTACCACCAAGAAATACCAGTGGTGTTATCACCAGCATCGGAATCAGTTGAAGCTTTTCAAAATTGGTCGCCCACAAGCCAATAATAAAACCAAACAAGCTAAACGAAACACAAGTGAGTATTAGGAAAGCGACCATCCATACTGGATGCGCGATATTCAAATCAACAAAAAAGTTTGCGGTTATCAATATGATAATGCCAAGAATCAACGATTTGGTGGCTGCTGCGCCGACATAACCTACGACAATCTCAAAAAATGAAATTGGAGCTGACATCACTTCATAAATGGTGCCTGTGAATTTGGGGAAGAAAATACCAAATGATGCGTTGGCAATACTCTGAGTTAATAGTGAGAGCATCACCAGGCCAGGCACGATAAACACGGCGTATGGCACGCCTTCTACCTCTTGAATGCGCGAGCCAATCGCCGAACCAAACACGACAAAATAGAGCGAGGTTGAGATCACTGGTGACGCGATCGTTTGCGTCAGTGTTTTCCAGGCGCGTAGCATTTCGAATTTATAAATAACTTTCATCGCCTGCAAATTCATGCGCTCTTCCTCACCATGCTGACAAAAATATCTTCCAGTGAACTCTGGCTTGTTTTTAAATCCTTCATCAAAATACCTTGGTCACTCAGGCTTTGTAATAATGCGGTGATGCCGGTGCGGTTTGACGCGGTATCGTAGGTATAGGTCAATTGGTCGCCGTCGACCGAAAGCTCTAGTTGATAGGTCTCAAGACTTTGCGGTATCGACGTTATTGCCTGTTTTAAATCGAGTACCAATTGTTTCTTGCCGAGTTTTTGCATTAACGTTTTTTTGTCTTCGACCATCATTAACTCCCCCCCACTGATAATACCCACGCGATCGGCTATCTCTTCGGCTTCTTCTATATAGTGTGTCGTCAGAATAATAGTCACGCCCGACTTATTGAGCCCTCGGACCAGAGCCCACATGTCTTTGCGTAGCTCGACATCGACGCCAGCTGTCGGTTCGTCAAGAAATAATATTCGAGGTTCGTGTGACAACGCCTTTGCAATCAACACTCGTCGTTTCATGCCGCCAGACAGGGTGCGAAGCTCAGAATCCTTCTTATCAAATAAAGACAGGTCTTTAAGCAGTTGCTCGATATAAGCTGGATTTGGTTTTTTACCGAACAACCCACGACTGAAATTAACTGTATTCCAAACAGAGTCGAATGCACCCAAGGTCAACTCCTGAGGCACCAGGCCAATTAAACTACGGGTCTCGCGATATCCGGTAATAATATCGTGTCCATCAACCGTAACTGAACCCGAACTAGGTGAAACAATGCCGCAGATGGTCGAGATCAGCGTTGTTTTGCCCGCGCCATTCGGGCCAAGCAAGGCGAATATTTCACCTTGATAGATATCTAGGTCAATACTTTTTAGCGCCTGATGACCAGATTCGTAAACTTTGGAGAGTTGAGATATTTCGAGGATTGTTTTCATCGCGCGATTCTACTATCTAGCTAATGGCATGCCTACCTGAAATAGCAGTTTTATAGAACATGCTTGCTTGTTTTCCATCTATACTGCGTTTACGATCAACTCGGCGTCCATGCTAACCATGACTAATTTCAAACTACATTCAGAACCTCTACAAGATTCCTGGTTAGATGCTTACGGCCATCTTAACGAAGCCTATTATTTGGTGCCTTTCACGAACACCACATGGAAGTTGCAAGACCAGTTTAATATCGGCGTTGATTACTTTGAAGAAACAGGCTGTGCGCTGTATACCGTTGAAACACACCTACGTTATCTCGATGACGTGCGCTCTCCCGCTATGATTGAAGTCGAATCAATCATTCTAGGATCTGAAGCAAAGAAAATTTGGTTTGCTCATAAAATGATAGTTGACGGCAAACTCTGCGCCACCGGAGAGTTTATGGTGTTGCATTACAGCACACGAGATTCTCGTACGATTGAAATGCCAGAATTAGCTCAAGCCGCCCTTAAACAAGCAGAAGTGGCCGAAAAACCTGACTGGATCGGTCGACAAATTGGTTTGAAGAAACGATAGTCGCAACCAACTTAACCACCCTACTTTGTAGCGAGTGTCTTTACTTTTACTCCTTCCAGCTCTAAAAGAAACAGCTTGGCTTCTAATCCACCTGAAAACCCAGTCAAACTGCCATCGGCACCAATAACACGGTGACAGGGAATGACAATTGGCAAGGGGTTTCGTGCATTCGCTGCGCCAACCGCTCTGACTGCTTTCGGTCGTTTTATTTGTTGTGCTATTTGAAGGTAGGTTCGGGTTTCGCCCTGGGGAATGTCTTGCAGTGCATTAAGAACAGCTAATTGAAACGCAGTACCAGTTGGTGCCAACTTTAAATCAAATGTTGTTCGAGCGCCCGCAAAGTATTGATTCAGTTGTCTCTCAGCATCTTCAAAGCAAGCATCATTCATTTGCCACCGCGTTTCGGGCACAACGACTGCTTTGCCTTTTGAGAACCCAATCATTGCCAGTCCGTGTTCGTCACCTGCTATAAGTAGTTTTCCTACGGGTGATTCAATGTATCTATATTGCATGCTATTTTCCCTACTTCGATTTTTTGAGAATGCCCTAAATGAAGGCAATAAAAAACGGCACCCAGAAAAGCAGCATAACAATAATCAATATGGTCCCAATTCTACTGATTGCTTGGTAAAGAACGCCTGCACCGGTCGGGTCATCAGCTGCCCGCACTTTAGCCATAATGATATCAAGCAAAAGAACGATAATTAGCACGGGTGCCATGACTGGCGCTATTAACTGGGCACTTAACCCTAGCACTGAGCGCTCTGCAACCTCCCCTATCAACAGGATGGCTACCCACTCAACGATAGGTATAAGCATAGACAATATAGCCAGACCGATTAAGCCTAGACGTAAGAAACCGAATGACGACAATTGAGTTTTTAAGGTTGGAATCATGGGAATATTGAGCCACAAAAATGAATGTCAGAGCATAGCAACAAATAAAAGGGGACGGAGGGATTAAATTTCAGCAACTGATCGAACTTTCAGTCATCCGACCCCTTTTACTGAGCCCACTCCAAATTGACGAGACTTTCACCACACAGTAGTGTAGATTACGGTAAAAATTAAATAAGTTCTATAAAAAATCATTAATGTCAAACGGATAATTGCCATGTCCACTGTGTTTCAGCGCATTTTAGCCGCTATTTTTTTCCTACTTCAACATAAATGGCGTTTGTTAGCTGTCATTTCATTATTAATTCTAATTTCTTTGGCTATGGGCAAAGTCTACCAAGGTTGGGATAATGACCCGAATCGTGGTGCGATCGCAATTGATAATGGCGCATTTGGAGAAAGCTATTCAACCCCAGTTTATCTAAAACAAGGCTGGTCGGAATCTGATAGTTTGTGGTATTACAATACTACTCAGGGTTCTGCCTTACTGCCCTATGATTTCTTAGTTGCACTGGAACAAGAAGAATCAACAGAACGTTTTATCTCTAACACGAATGTTGATAAATACCGATATTTGCCACAAAAACCAACCTTTTTTAATCCTGATGGTTTTCCCGTGGGCTTTGTTAAAGAAACTTATCAGAGTAAAGATTACGTAGGCTATACCTGTGCTGCCTGTCATACCGCACAAATAAATTACCAGGGTAACGCTATTCGCATTGATGGTGGCCCCGCTATGGCGGATATGGTTAGTTTCTTACATGATTTAGAAAAATCTATGCAGGGCACTTTGGATAATGAGGCTAAGAAACAACGTTTTATTGATAAAGTAATTGCCTTGGATAATGATTTTAGTTCAGCGGATAAGGTCATCTCGAGCTTAGAGGAATGGACAAAAACGAGACGTCTATATAACACAGTGAATCATAGTAAGGTCAAGTATGGCTATGCTCGGCTAGATGCTTTTGGGCGAATTTACAATCGTGTTCTACAGCACATGATTAATAAACCCCAGCTTAAAAACGCGATGCAGCTCGCATTGTCGCCTATTGGCAAAAGGATCCTAACGAATGAGCAGATAGATAAAGTGCTCAGTAAAATAGGTGAAAATATTATTGTCGATAAACAATTTGGTTTGATTATTGAACGTTTAGGATCAAAAGAAGCGGGGTACCCTAGTTTAAACCAACGTAATACTTTGCGTGTTGTGAAACAAGTTTTCAATGAAGCTAACGCCCCAGTAAGCTATCCATTTTTGTGGGATGTTGCACAGTCTGACTATGTTCAATGGAATGGCGTTGCAAGCAATGCGGGTTTAGGCCCATTGGGACGTAACACAGGCGAAGTCATTGGTGTGTTTGGCATACTTGACTGGAGTTCACATAAAACTGATGGTTTTAGTTTGTCCGCAACATTAACAGGGCAAAAACACCTAGACGAGCAGGTGGATTTTAAATCATCTATTGATCTGACCAACTTGCGACGTTTAGAATCACACTTGAAAAGCTTGCAATCTCCTATGTGGCCTGAAGAAATTCTGGGCACGATTGGTGACAAAAAAGCCGAACGAGGTCAAGTTATTTACGCTCAATATTGCCAATCTTGTCACGAAGTTATTGCGAGAGATAATTTGGATCGGATTGTTATCGCGAAAATGTCGGCGTTAGAATTTATCGGCACAGACCCTGCAGCGGCCATGAATGGCGTTTCTTACAGTGGCAAGTCAGGCAATCTTAAGCATACGGTACAAAGCGTGGATGTGGGAGACTTGTTAATAGAAGAAGATGCGCCAGTGATTCAAATATTAACATCGGCCACCAAAGGTGTTATTGCAACGCCTGACAGCGACAAAATGTTCTTACGTCGTTGGTTTGATCGCATCTATAATATTGGATCATCACTTTTAGATAATACTATTCCTAACACTATCAAAAGTGGAAATTATAAAGCCGACACTACGTCGCAACCTTATAACTCTTTGCTGGCCTACAAGGGACGTTCACTAAATGGTATTTGGGCAACTGCCCCATATTTGCATAATGGTTCAGTACCAACTTTATATGATTTGTTGCAACCTCAAGAACGCCGCCCTACAGAGTTTATGGTAGGTAGCCGTGAGTTTGATCCAGTGAAAGTGGGTTTCCGTTCAGAAGGTTATAAGGGCTTTACCTTTAAAACACTGAACAATCTTGACCGTGACGGCAATAGGAATGGTGGTCATGAATATGGTGGCGGTAAAACACCACAAATGAACGGGACTCAATTACCCGAGCTGACGGAAGCCCAGCGTTGGGATTTGATTGAATATATTAAAACTCTTTAGAGCATAGGGAAATGGCTTAAAACTATCTTGCAGAATATTATGCGCCGCAGATGCTGATAAGTATCCGCTAGTTCAAAAATGGATGCAGACCGAGCCATTACCATTTTTTAAACAGCTACGAGAAGAGCGGCCGGTACTGGTCACCCCTGAATGCACCTTGTTGGCATTGTTCACGGACATTCGCGATTCCTTACAAATGCACAGTATTTTCACGGTTAATTTGTATAAGCCGAAAATGGGCGTTACTGCTACCGATGAAGGTTATTTGATGGCTCACGATGATGATGCGCTTCATTATCGCGAAAAGTAGATTATGCAAGGGATGCTTAATCGTGACGATATTCCTCATGTTAGGCAGGGCATTCAAGACTCCGCCAAAAAGATTTTAGATGATGCGGGGGGAAGCATTGAAATCGTTAATATTTTTTGCCGTATGGTGCCTGCCATCATGGTGCGAGAATATTTTGGCCTTGATGGCATTGATCCAAAAAAACTACTTAAGTGGTCTTATTGGAATCAATACAATACTTTCCACAATCAGCCGCTTGATCTGAATTCACAGAAAACTTTTGACCATATTGTTGCTGAACATGGGAAGTGTTCGGTGGAATTGGTTGATTATATTACGGTATTAATGGTGCGAAAAATACTGCCGGTTAAGATCAAAGACCGGATATTTGGCACGGTGTTGAAAGTGATAAATCTACTGCGTGCAATTTTCAAAAAAGATCCTATTATTTAGAAAGACGATATCGTCAAACGTATGCTGCGTAGTGCTTTTGCCGTGCAAGTAGATTTTCCGCTGGCGCGTATCGGCGTTAATGGCGGTGGTTTGCTAATTGGTTCGGTGGAAACAACCTCGCAAGCAGTAGCTCAAGTAATTCAGTTTTTCATTGATCAGCCTGAACTGTTAGCTAGAGCAAAGGCAGCATCAGCTAAAGAAGATACGGTAGAGATAGATGGCATGGTGTGGGAAGCTTTACGCTTCGTGCCCATCAGTCCATATATGTTTCGTCAACTATCAGAAAATTATACGATTGCTAAGGGCACTGATCGCGAAACTGACATTCCAAAAGGCACTGATGTATTAACCCTCACATAGTCGGCGATGTTTGATACCTATGCCTACGACCATCCAGAAGAATTTGATGCAGATCGTAATTGGTATCATAATTTCAATTATGGTTTTGCCTCGCATGATTGGTTGGGTAAGTATGTGGGCATGGCAATGATTCCAGAAATGGTGCGCCAAGTGATGTTGCGTGATGATCTTACAGCGTCATCAGCAATAAACTATAAAAAAGGGCCATTTCCAAAGGTATATGATCTTTCGTGGAAATAGAAAACAAGGGAGCCTCCGCTCGCTTATTTTTTCAATATTAGTTCTGGCAACTGAGATAGATGCTTGAGTGTCAATGTTGGGTTGACTTCCCATGGGTCAAACAAGGCTTTTGGGTCGCGCTGTAACCAGGCCGCCTTCATTCCAGCCGATATCGCGCCAATAACATCGAAAGGATTGCTGGAGACCAACCAACTTGTCCCAGGTTGACTGTCTGTTTTGTTGAGAAAATATTGGTAGACATCAGGATTCGGCTTAAATGTTTGTAGACTGTCTACGCTAATGACGCCTTCGAAATACTGCCTTATCCCAGCATTTTTCAGCAGTTCCTCGACGGCGCTCTCGCTACCATTGGAGAATGCAAATAGCCGAAACCCCTCTTTTTCTGCCCTAATTAAGCTCCGAGTGACATCGGCAAATGGTGGTAGTGTTTTGTAAGCATGCATCAAAGCCTGTTTATCGGTAATACTGATGTTGGTGCTGAACAATCTATCGGTGTAGTCAAGTGCTTGAACAGTACAGGTGGCAAAATTTTCATAGCGGCGCATGAGTCCTCGTCGAAACGAGTACTCCAATTGTTTCTCCCGCCACCGATGGGAAAATTCTGTGGCCTGGTCACCGATGATATCGAATAGCTTTTGGTTGATGCCCTGAGTGTCAATTAGGGTACCGTAAATATCAAACGCAAGTGTTGTCGGCATTACTAATTACCCCTGTTCATAAGTGGTGTGATTTCCAAGAGCCCGTGCGACTCTCGAGGTTGATTGACGACCCAGGAATTGATTAATGTAATCACCCGCGATCAGTAATTTATCCATATCTATATGCATGCCATTGAGCGTATAGAATAAGTCTTCAGTGGAGACATTGCCACTGGCACCATTGGCGTAAGGGCATCCGCCCAGACTATTAATCGAACTATCGAGGATGGCGATGCCGGCTTGCAGCACCGCGTAAATATTTGCCAGCCCCTGCCCGTATGTATCGTGGAAGTGAGCGGCTAGTTGCTCTATTTCAATTTTTTGGGCAACCGTTTCTACCATCGCCAATGCGCTGGCAGGCGTGCCGTCCCCGATCGTGTCACCGAGTGATATTTCGTAAAATCCTTGGTCTTGAAGGCGCAGGACAATAATGGTTACGATATCATTCGATACTTTATTTTCATAGGGACAACCAAAAACATAGGAGATATAACCTCTGATCTTAATGGTCTCAACCTGTGCTTTTTTGACCACTTGTTGATATCGCGTGATGCTTTGTTCGATCAAACAATTAATGTTTTTTTGTGTGGATACTTCGGAGGCAGCGGTGAACATCGCAATTTCCGACACTCCAGCCTCTAATGCTGGCTCAGAGCCTTTCATATTCGGTACTGGAATCGGGTAAGAAAACTGGCGACGTTGTTGGGTCGACTTAAATACCGCACTGCTAGAAGCCATTTGAGGCCCCAATTGGGCAACACAAAACTACCCGACTCGACAACCCTTAAACCAGCATCGACCAGTTTGTTAACGAGCTCGATCTTCACATCCACAGGCACGCTTAACGCTTCATTTTGAAAACCATCGCGTCGGCCGACTTCGACAATTTTAACTGATTAAGGCAAAGGCATATAAGCTAATCTGATACTGACTAGGCTGCATTATATTAATCGTGTTAACTAAATAATTTCAACCGCGATCGCAACCGCTTCGCCACCACCGATACAGAGCGCTGCGATACCTTTCTTCAAACCTCTTTGTTGTAATGCAGCTATCAAAGTCACCAGTATACGCGCACCCGAAGCACCAATAGGATGGCCCAGGGCGCAGGCACCACCATTGACATTGACTTTATTGTGATCCAGCCCGAGATCATGCATGGCTGACATCGTGACAACCGCGAAGGCTTCATTTATTTCGAACAAATCGACCTCATCAACTTGCCAGCCTAATTTATTGAGTAAATTTTTAATTGCGCCAACCGGTGCAGTCGTAAACCAAGCGGGCTCATGTGAGAAAGAACTATGCCCTTGAATGATAGCGAGCGGCTTAACATTACGATTATCGGCCTCGGTTAGGCTCATCAGTGTCAGGGCAGCGGCACCATCAGAGATAGAACTTGAGTTGGCAGCGGTGACAGTGCCATCACTGCGAAAAGCGGCGCGCAAAGTAGGTATTTTATCTAGATCGGCTTTCGAGGGCTGCTCGTCGGTGTCAATGATTACGTCACCCTTTCGAGTTTTTACGACGACTGGACAGATCTCGTCTGCAAAAGCACCGCTTTCTATTGCGGCCTGTGCCCGTTTAAGAGATGTGATCGCGAAGTTATCTTGCTGCTCTCGGCTAAAGCTATATTTATCAGCCGTATTATCAGCAAAAACCCCCATTAAACAGCCCTTGTCATAGGCATCTTCAAGCCCATCAAAGAACATGTGATCGATTACATTGCTGTGCCCCATGCGCATTCCAGCACGTGCCTTGGGCAATAGATAAGGCGCATTGCTCATGCTCTCTAACCCACCCGCGACCATAATTCGATTACTACCCCCGAGCAGTAAGTCATGCGCCAGCATTACAGCTTTCATACCTGACCCACACATTTTATTTATGGTGGTTGCGCCGGTGGAAAGCGCTAGTCCGGCACCAATGCTAGCCTGACGCGCTGCAGCTTGACCCAATCCTGCTGATAACACACAACCCATGATCACTTCATCTATAGCGTCCTTGGCCAGTTGGCTACGCGCTACTGCAGCTGCTATCGCTATCGCACCTAATTGAGGTGCGCTCACGTCCGACAGAGCACCCTGGAATCCACCTAATGGTGTACGAGCAATACCGGTGATGACTATCTTTTCATTCATGGTGTGATCTCAATTTTTACAGCAAAAGGGCAAGTAGTATCCAGCAGACATTCTATGATGATTATAAACCGACTTTTGGATTTTTAGCCCCATATTGAATCGATATTAATGCGACACCGGACAATGCTAGGATGCCGCCTATGACAACTTTGGTGGTGAGAATTTCGTCGAGAAAGAGTACACCTCCAATCACCGCAACAACTGGCAGCAGCAGTAAAAAAGGCATTACCTGATTGATTGAATATAGGCCTAACAGCCGGTACCACATGCCATACCCTAATGCAGTCATTATCAACCCAAGGTAAATAACGGCACTCCAGGCGGGCCAACCTGCAGATTGGATTTGTGTTATTTGATTTGATTCAAACAAATAGGAAGCGATAAATAGTTGAGGGGTAGCGAAAATAGCGATGCCGCTGATCAACATAAAACCGCCGACAGTTGCCATTTTTTTAATCATGATCTGGCCCACGGCCCAAGTAAATGCTCCGCCTATAACCATCAGTGCGCTAACAAAACTGCCCGATAATTTGGGTTCCTTAAGAATAAGTGCCACACCCACGAATGCGACTAGAATGCCGATACCTTGTTTTAAAGTGACTCGCTCACCTAGGAAAATATAAGCCAACAATAGGCCAAAGGGTACTTCTAATTGAACTAGCAAGGCAGCCGTTGAAGCATCGAGACCTTGGACGCCAGTAAACGTAAGGCTGTATTGAATAGCTGCGCTGACCAGCGATATCCAGAATAAGTCTTTGAGCAGATTTAGTGGTGGTCTAAAAAACCACATAAGGCAAACTGCCGTCAGTGTAAACCTGAGCGCCATGAGTAAAATGGGTGAGAAATGGCTCATGCCTGACTTGGCAACGATAAATCCCATACCCCAAATAGAGGCGACTGCTATTGCTGCGAGTATATCAACTAGTTTCATTTATCTGTCTTCAACTTTGTTAATAGCGAAGCGTTCACGAGCATCGAATCTAGGAGCAAAAAAACAAGAATTAGTACTTGGATCGAGGTTTAACAGAGATAACAATTCAAGTGTGTTTTATATAATTATCGCCAAATAAATATTTGGCGATAATATAAACTATTGAATATATAGAGAAAATGGTGGGCCGTGAGCGATTCGAACGCTCGACACCCTGATTAAAAGTCAGATGCTCTACCAACTGAGCTAACGGCCCTGAAAAGGAACGGGAATCATACCGATCTTATTAATGATTTCAAGCAAATTCGACGCTTAATGTCCTTCTTTTCTAATTCGATCTAATCGCTTGCCAGCTAATCTAAATGCGGTCGATTTCGGGTAGCGCTTTTGTAAGTCTTGAAGCAGTATTATTGCCTGATCGTATTGCTTTAATTCGTAGTAGGTGTAGCCAAGTTTTAACATTGCATCAGGGACTTTGAGGCTAAGCGGATAATTCGACAGCACTGTCATAAACTCTTTTATGCCTTGCTCAAATTCCCGCGTCACGTAATAGGCTTCACCAAGCCAGTATTGTGCGTTTCCGGCAAAACTGCCGTACGCGTGATTTTGCAAAAAGGTTTTGAGTTCTGACTTCGCTTTTTCGTAACGCCCTTCTTTCAGTGTATCAAAGGCAGACTGGTAAGCGCTTTGCTCTTGACTGGAGGTAACGCCGGACGCGATGTTTCGAGTATTGCCGGAGAGGCTACTGTCAAGCTGCTGCAGCGTAGATTGCTCAGCGATTGCTTCGACGGCCTGAATGGCGGCGTCCGGTATAGCTACATTAACAGACGGTATACTCACTTCCGGTAAACTCGGCACCTCGACAGGCACGCTAGGCATGCCAGAGGACTGCTGCGAGGACCGGCTCTCCAGATCACGTAGGCGTCTGTCGGTATCCCGGTATAACTCTCGCTGACTTTTTTTAATACCAGCCAGCTCGTGACTTTGCTGTTCCAGCAAACCATTTAATTGGCTCACTTCAGAGGATAATTCATCCAGTCGTTGCGACAATTCGATCATTGCTCCGTTATTGACTAAGCGTTCGACTTTACCAACCTGCAGCTTTACCGACTTGAGTTCCTTATCGATCATTTCCAGCATGACTGCTGTTTTTTCCGAATGAGCATTCAGATTTTTAACCTGCAGTGTTAATTGGTCAGGGGTGAATGCCTGAGCCTGAGCGGCCGAAGAAAATGTCAGACTGGCATTTAGTGCCGCCATTAGTAACAGTGTTTTCATCATTTTCATTTTCTTGGCCTTCATTAATCTAATTCGCCTACCTATAACTAACCTAATAAACTTGTCTAGTTAACTTTATAAACAAGTTCTACTCGTCGATTTTTCGACCATGCATCGTCTGTATGGCCGAGCATCGCTGGCTGCTCCTCGCCATAACTGATGGTTTCTAGCTGATCAACCGATGCGCCTTGAAACATTAATACTCGACGGGCAGACTGCGCTCGTCTATCACCCAATGCGATATTATATTCCCGACTACCACGTTCATCACTGTGCCCTTCCAGTCGCACTGAAACATTGCCATTGTTAGCGATAAAGCTACCATGTGCGACGAGCGTGCTCAGTGAGTCCTCCACGATTTTGGCACTGTCGAAATGGAAATAGATAACACGGTTAGCGATAGCAGAATCGGTTTTCTCTAGCATTGCTTGGGCGGACTCTGCCTCGACACCGAATGCGCCAACGGAACCACCACTACCACCCTCAAGTGCGGTTAAATCTGAGCCAACACCATCGATAGAGACATCGACACCTTCTAGTTGTGATTGGTCGGCACCATCGATAGTAATGCTGTCTTCAATGATCTCATCCGATCCAGTCTGACAAGCAGTGATAAACACAGCGGTGATACACAAAAGTAATACTTTGCTCCTGACGCTAAATGATCTCATAGTTTCACTCCTAATATTATTGTTTACGTTTATATTTATATGGCCCCCAAACTGGCTCGCGTATGTCGCCAGTTTGATCCGATAGGGTGTGTTTTCCTCGTCCATCTACCGATACTGCATAGAGTACGCCATTATCACCACGAGTCGAGGCATATAACACCATCTTCCCGTTAGGTGCAAAAGAAGGAGACTCGTCCAGACTGCTATCGGTCAGCACGACTAAGTTTCCGGTTTCGAGCTCCAATTGGGCAATTTTATATTGACCTCCCTCACCATGCACCAACGCGATATATTTACCATCCGGCGATACCGATGCTGCTGAGTTATATCCACCTTCAAATGTTATTCTACTTGGTTTTCCGCCAGTAGCAGCCATTTCATAAATTTGCGGGGAGCCACTGCGATCAGATGTGAATATGATCGTTTCACCATCACTGCTCCATACGGGTTCGGTATCAATACCACGATGGTGCGTTAGCCGGGTTAAATTTTTGGTTTCAACATTCATCAAATAGATATCCGGCCCTCCATCTTTAGATAAAACCAGCGCCATGAATTTTCCATTAGGTGACCAACTAGGCGCACTATTAACACCTTTAAAACCCGATATTTTACTCCGCTTAGCAGTACTTAAGTGCTGAATGAATATCTCAGGTCGACGGTTTTCGAATGATACATAGGCTAGTGATTTGCCATCAGGTGACCAGCTAGGGGACATTAATGGTTCATCCGACTCTAATACCGTTTGTGCGTTGAAGCCGTCAGTATCAGCGACTTGCAAGATATACTTCCTGCCCTGATTTCGTTGTGCCCTGATATAAGCTATACGCGTATCAAAAGCGCCCCTGATGCCTGTTATCTTTTGATAGATTAAGTCGCTTATTTCATGTGCGGAGGATCGTAGCTTTTGATTTTTTGTTTCAAAACTGTAACCAAAAAGCTGCTTTTGTCTTAGTACGTCGAGCAATTGAAATTGTATTTCATATTGCCCTAAGCTTTTTTCCAGAACTCGCCCTACCACTAGATAGTCCTGCTCAGCTGCTCGCCATTCTGGGTATTTTACCTGATGGCTGTAATGTGGCACCGCAGGCAATGAGTTTCGTGCCAGCACGGTTAAAACGCCACTCCGATTTAAGTCGTCAGTTACGATTTGAGCGATGTCCGCTGACAGTTTGGATGCTACTTTTGATGTATCGAATGGCACCACAGCAATCGGTAGCGCGCCTTCGGTACCCTCTGTGATTTCAATGGTTAGTGCTGCATTTAATGGGCTAAACATCAGCATTAAAAGTGGCAGTGGAATAAGTATTTTAACTAGTCTATTCATTATTTATATTGTACTTTTGTTCGTGTTTTAGCTTCAGGTATCGCGACCTATTAGCTCTTACTTAGGGCTAAATACAAAAATTATCTCGCGTTCAAATAATGTTTGGTCACCAGGTAGTGGCAATGGCTCCGATTTGTATACTGCATTTTCTATCGATGCGCGATAAGCGTTGGTGCCACCATCACAGGCGTCAAAAGTCACGTCGAGTATGATGCCACCCGGCCCTTGTAGGACTCGAACTTCACAGCTTTCTATTTTGACACTTTCCGGAGGTTTCTGCCAGTTACGCTCAACCCTCTGTCTAATAGCGGTGATGTATTCATTCCTCAATAAGCTCAGACGGCGATTCGATTCTTCCTCCTTAAACTGCGCTAGTAGCTCTGCTTCTTTACGTTTTTGTTCTTGTTCGGCTTGCCGTCTCTTTTCCGCAAGCTGTCTTTTCTCTGTTTGTTCGGCTTGTATTCTTTCTTCTTCCTTCTTCTTCTTTGTCAGTGCATCAGCGGCCCGCTTTTCTTCGGCTTGCTTTGCCTTTTCTCTGGCTGCCATCTCTCTAGCTATCTTTTCTCTGGCTGCCTTTTCTCTGGCTGTCTTTTCTCTGGCTGTCTTTTCTCTGGCTACCTTTTTGCCTGCCTCTGCTTTTTTCAGAGCCTTGAGGCGCTCCTCTTGTTTCTCTAACTTTAACTTTCTTTTTAGCGCTTCGGCCTTTTTCTGCTTCTTTTTTTCCTGCTCTAACTCTCTCGTCATTTTTTCGAGAGCGCTTTTTTCAAGGGCGATCCTTTTCAGTTCTTTTTGTCGTCGCTTGGCTTTTTCCGTATCTTTTTTCTGTTTACTTTCATCCAGCTGGTTAGCCTCAACCACTTTTGCTTGGATGGCTTTAACCGGAGCGCCCGTCTGTAACAACTTAGGCTTGTCGAAAAAATGGAAATTGATCACTATGGCGATAATCATAATGAGATGAAATAGGGTCGATAGAGCAATAGCTTTTGGATGTCTCAGCAACTCTTCAAACATTACTGGACAACCTCTGGCTCTGTCACCAAACCAACCGAACCAACTTTCGCCTGTTGCAACAGCACGAGTATTTTCACGACATTGTTGTAGGGGCCATCGGCATCGCCACGAATCAACACTGGTCGCTGTGGTTTCTCAGCCAATGCGGAGCGAACTTGCGCTATTAACTCATCAGCTGCGAGACTAGTGTCTCGCTCATCACCTGCGTTGATATATATTAAACCAGCTTTATCCACACTGACAATGATCGGGTTAAGGCTACTCCCGAGTGTATTGGTTGGTGCAGTGGGCAGGTCGACTTCAACACCCTGTTTGAGCAGCGGTGCGGTCGCCATGAAGATAATTAGCAATACGAGCATAACGTCGATGTAGGGCACGACGTTGATTTCGGCGATGACTCGACGCCGTGATCTTGACCTAGGCACGTTATTTGATCGTCCTTATTAAAGGTTGATGATTCATAAGTAGTCGACTCGCCCGCTTATTTTTGATCCTGAGCCTGTCGTTGCAAAATACCGGTAAACTCTTCCAGGAAATTCTCGTAACGTACAACCATTGTTTCAACTTCGCTTGTAAATTTATTGTAACCTATGACGGCTGGAATGGCCGCCAATAAACCCATTGCTGTTGCAATGAGCGCTTCTGATATACCAGGAGCTACCATCGCGAGCGTCGCCTGCTGCACACCAGCGAGCGCTCGGAATGACTCCATGATACCCCATACGGTACCGAATAAGCCCACATAAGGACTGACCGAACCGACCGTAGCGAGAAAAGTCAAATTGCTCTCCAGAGATTCAATTTCTCGTGCCATCGATACTTTCATCGCTCGATGGGCCGAGTCGATAATGGACGTAGTATCCAGCTCGGCTTTTCTCGCTCGGGCAAACTCGCGGAAACCATTTTCGAATATAGCCTCAAGGCCGAAGCGTTTTCCCTGTCGAACGCTAAGCTGAGCAAACAAATCACTGAGATTTACGCCAGACCAAAACCGACCCTCGAAGGCGTTTGCTTCAGCCTGATTTTGTTTAATATAAGTTCGCTTCACATACATGGTCGCCCAGGAAAAAACGGATGCCATTAGCAGTATAATTAGCACCAGTTGGACTGGAAGGCTCGCATGGGCGATTAATGCTGTTATGGATTGGTCGTTCATTCGTGTTTCGCCTTAAGTTGTGTCTTCTTATTAAATCTAAGTGGCCAAATTTATGCAAATGCCTTAAATCGCCATGAAGCTCTGTTGATCATAGTTCAATAGTAATGGTTCAATAGTAACGGTCCGACAGTCATTGCTCAATTTCGGCTTTCCCTTTTGGAGTAAAACCAAAATGGGCATGGCCACGTGCTGTCACTACTCGGCCTCTGGGCGTTCGCATCATAAAGCCCTGTTGTATCAGATAAGGCTCGATGACGTCTTCAATCGTACCTCGCTCTTCGCCGATTGCGGCGGCGAGACTCTCTACACCAACTGGGCCACCATCAAATTTTTCGATGAGCGCCAATATGAGTCGTCGGTCCATGTGATCAAGGCCTGAACGATCGACTTTCAACATATCGAGCGCTAATTTCGCGATGGAATCCGATATCACACCATCGGCTTTCACTTCGGCGTAATCTCTTGCGCGCCGTAACAATCGGTTGGCTATTCTGGGTGTGCCGCGTGAACGTAACGCTATTTCTGTTGCGCCACTCTGGTCGATTTTTATTTCGAGTAACGCGGCGGATCTTAAAATAATCGTGGTCAAATCTTTGCTTGAGTAGAATTCAAGCCGTTGCACTATACCGAATCGGTCACGTAATGGGGAGGTCAATGACCCTGCTCTTGTCGTAGCGCCGACCAAAGTAAAGGGGGGTAAATCAAGCTTTATCGATCTCGCGGCGGGGCCATCACCGATCATGATGTCGAGTTGATAGTCTTCCATTGCGGGGTAGAGTATTTCTTCTACAACGGGACTCAGTCGATGAATTTCGTCAATGAATAGCACATCATGAGGCTCCAGGTTTGTCAATATAGCGGCAAGATCACCAGGCTTTTCCAACACGGGCCCAGAGGTATGGCGCAATGTTACCTGCATTTCGTTGGCGATGATGTGCGACAAAGTTGTTTTACCTAAACCTGGTGGGCCGAATATCAATACGTGATCTAAGGCTTCGCTACGATTTTTGGCGGCTTGTATGAATATGTCCATTTGCTCACAAACTTCAGGTTGCCCGATATAGTCATCGAGTAACTTGGGGCGCAATGCCCTGTCCTGTGATAGCTCTTGGCTGACAATTTCAGGGGTAATCAAACGCTCTTCATCCATACTCATTTGTTATCGCTGCACTGAGGTTTGCAGTGCTTTTCGGATAAGCGCCGAAGCGGTCATTTCGATATCGGTAGCTTGCTCTGCCTGCTTCACCATTTTCTCTGCATCTGCGGGTTTGTAGCCTAATACTTGTAGCGCTTCTATCGCTTCGTTTTTGCATGATGGCGCACTCTTTACGCTGGAAACGCCATCTTCATACACTGAATCTTCCGAGATCAAGTCACCTACTTTGTCTCGCATTTCGATAATTAGGCGCTCGGCTGTCTTTTTACCGACACCAGGCAGTCGGGTCAATGTGACAATGTCATTTTGTGATACGCACTGCGCGAATTCTCGACTATCAGTGCCGGATAATATGGTGAGCGCCATTTTTGGGCCAACACCATTGACGCGGATTAACTGGCGGAATAATTTTCGTTCCTGCTCGGTTTTAAAGCCTATCAGGGTGTGCGCATCATCCTTAATTTGTAGATGAGTCCAGACCGAGACTTGTTCACCCACTTCAGGCAGTTGATAGTAAGTCGTCATTGACACATCGGCTTCGTAGCCGACACCCTGGCATTCAACTAATATCTGCGGCGCGCGCTTTGCTGCCAAAATACCTGTCAGTCGACCAATCATCTGCGGCTTGTTCTCCGGTTCTTCAATAGTTTGGGGTCAATGCCCATTTTTTTCTGGGTAGCGTAATATTGGGCATGACAAATGGCGATTGCCAGCCCGTCACTTTCGTCTGACTGTAGATCCTTACTGATATTCAACAATCTCTGCACCATGTGCAGTACCTGCTCCTTGCTTGCTGCGCCTGTTCCAACTAGCGCTTTTTTTATTAATCTTGGAGCATACTCGCCGATTTCTAGCCCTGCAATATGACCAGCGCAAATTGCAGCTCCCCTTGCCTGCCCTAGCTTGAGTGCAGAATCAGCGTTGCGATGCATAAACACTTGTTCGATACCCATTTGCTGTGGTCGATACTCAGATATCAAGTCGGTAATATCACTAAATATTTGTCCCAGCTTTTCGGCTAATGAGTCACCTTTTATATTGAGATACCCACTGTGGATATAGGTGATTCGATTAGGTTGGTTTTCGATCAAGCCGAAACCAGTTTTACGAGACCCGGGGTCTATGCCCAGAATAATCACGAGTGGGACAGTTTCGAGGCAGCGCCAACGACAGCCCTACCATCATTATTCATAGGCCTCTTCGGGAATATCAGCGTTATAGTAGACTTCCTGCACATCATCCGAACTCTCTAATAGATCGACTAATCGCAGAACCTTTTCAGCATCTTCGACATTCAATTCGGCGTTTACCTCAGCACGCATAGTCAGTTCTGACTCTTCTGGTTCTAGTCCAGCCTCGGTCATCGCCAGTTTAACCGCTAGGTATTCCTCCGCCGAGGTTAGCACTTCGATACTGCCATCTTCGGCAACAACAACATCATCAGCACCCGCTTCTAATGCTGCTTCCATGATCGAGTCTTCATCTTGGTCTGGTGCGTATAACAAGACACCAATACTGGTGAACAGGTAGGCGACTGAACCACTTTGGCCGAGATTACCACCTGACTTACTAAATGCGTGACGCACTTCGGCCACGGTTCGGTTTCTGTTATCGGATAAGCAGTCAACAATGAATGCTACGCCTAACGGGCCATAACCTTCGTATCGAATTTCTTCGTAATCGGCACCGTCGAGTTCACCTGCACCTCGTTTGATTGCTCGCTCTATAGCATCCTTGGGAACACTTTGCGATTTTGCCTTTTCAACTGCGACACGAAGCCCTGGGTTAGAATCTTGATCAGACCCGCCTGCTTTCGCTCCAACCATAATCTCGCGAATGAGCCGGGTGAATAACTTGCCGCGCTTGGCATCTTGAGCCTTTTTCCGATGCTGGATATTTGCCCATTTACTGTGACCTGCCACTACTAATTACCTCATCATACTATTCTAGGGATTGTCTCAAAATTACTCTCAACTTCTCAGTCAACTTATTTTAAGGGCATCTTAAAAAATGCACTTTTTCCGCGATTGCGGCGTCACCGGTTTTTTGCTCCTGCAAAATCGACATACCGTACATCTTGTACATAACCTCCGTGCTGGTGCGCCAGCCCGGTCGATCCTCATGTACTTCATGTACACTCAGGTTCTCCGCGCGGTGCTTCGTGGCACTCAAAAAAAATCACTATTTTTAGAGGCGCCCTTAGGAACAAAAGCTGCGATATTTTAGCATCATCTTACTGGCATATCTTGTCACTATTAACAACAAGTGGAGAGTGCTGGGATTTGTCTCCTGGTTATCAAAGGCTCCTGGCCAGCGTTGCCCGATAAAGATTCCCAGGCAACCAGGCATTAGATTTGGTATTAGACACCAATTGGCTTACCAATTATTCATTAATTCGCTGCAGGGCCCGCTCTTCCTAACCTACCACGCATCCAATATTAATGACTTTCCCGTCATCGCCTTCGGCTGCGGTATTCCCATTATTTGCAATACGGTTGGTGCAATTGCGGACAAGTTTCCAGCACTGGCTAGCGATTCCACACCTTTGTCGGCAACCATGCAGGGCACAGGGTATTGCGTATGTTGGGTATGAGGCGCACCAGTTTTCGGGTCGACCATTTCATCACAATTACCGTGGTCTGCCGTTAATAATGCTGAATAACCGAGTTCTATAGCGACATCAAGCAGCCGTCCTACTTCATGATCTAGCACTTCGACGGCCTTAATAACGGCATCTCTCACTGCGGTATGTCCGACCATGTCGCCGTTTGCATAGTTAACCACTAGAAAATCGAATTCTCTTGATTGCAATGCGGCTATCATTGTCTCCGTCACTTCTGCCGCGCTCATCTCTGGCATTAAATCGTAGGTGGCGATTCTGGGAGACTTGATGAGCCTGTGTTCTTCGCCGTCAAAACACGCCTCGCGTCCACCATTGAAGAAGAAGGTAACATGCGCATACTTTTCGGTCTCTGCACAATGCAATTGACGACGACCTGCATCACTAATTAAACCTCCCAGCGTGACGCTCGGTCGGGTAGGTTGAAAGGCAATAGGTAAATTAAAGTCATCGTCGTATAAAGTCATGCAAGTGACTTTGATTGGCACGAAATTTTCACCTCTATTCACCGACTCAAAATGATTTTTAGACAGCGCGGCTGTTATTTCTCTAGTTCTATCATTTCGAAAATTGAAGAAAATCAGTTCATCGCCTGCTTGAATGGGTGAAAACTTAGGCAATAGCGTTGGCTTTATAAACTCATCAAATTGACCCGCTGCATAGCTTTGCTCCACCGCTTCGCTCGCGGAATCGGCCTGAACAGCACTGGCACCAACAATAGCATCCCAGCCCAATTGCACTCGATCCCATCTCCTATCGCGGTCTAACAAATAAAATCGCCCACTGACACTCCCAATAAACCCACCGCAATTGCTCAGTCGCTCTTCTAGCAAGGGTATAAAGCTAAGCGCAGCTTGCTGGCTGGTGTCTCGGCCATCCGTTATCATATGCACTTGAGGCACAACTTGGTGTGCCGCACACAAATCTATCAGCGACAATAAATGGTCGATATGGCTGTGCACACCACCATCAGACACTAAACCCATTAAATGGATTGGTCGATTTTTACGTTTGGCAGCTTCAATTGCACCGACGAAAGCGGAGTTTTGGAAGAAACTTTTATCTTTTATAGAATCATTGATTCGCACCAGATCCTGTTTTACTACCGTGCCACTGCCGATGGTCATGTGACCAACTTCCGAATTACCCATTTGTCCCATAGGTAGACCGATAGCACGTCCCGACGCTTCTAGCTCTGTCGTAGGGTAAGTCGAAAAGTAGCGATCCAGATTGGGGGTATTTGCCTCGAACACGGCATTATGCTCTGGTGACGGATTCAGGCCGAAGCCGTCCATAATCACCAGTAAAGTGGGGTTACGCCTAGAATTGGAAGTAGACAATTTTTTCTCTCAAAAGGGATTAATTACTATGGGGTGCATCATATCTCATCGGTGCTCCCCGTGAATAGCAAGAGTCAAACATCCTATCATAAGACCCCTCTCTGAAGGTGCTATAGGTATACAGCCCCTTTTTTATACTTCAATAACATCGGCAGGCAAACCACCTCTAAGATGTACCTTTATTAAAACAAAAAGCACAGAGGGGATATTTTTAACATCTCCCTTTGATAACTCGCTAAATGTAAAAGCATGCACCGTGAATACAACTCGCACTGCAATGGTAATAGGCGCCGCATCGAGAGACACCAACGTTTCCCTCAGTCATCGTGCTTGTTCTTCTCATGATTTAGGCCTTGGGCTGCGTTATAGAGCTTAAGCTGCAACATGTTCAGCTAGGCGCAACATATTGCAGGTATAACCATATTCATTGTCATACCAAGCAGCCAACTTCACAAAAGTGTCATCATTCATACTGCGCATATTCAGTACCCGTACATTTCAGATTTTTTATAAAAAACAGATTCTGTTTGGTGGCCCCGTCAAATAGGCAGACGTTCCTAATAGCGACTCAAATTGGTTCTTTACGGTACTTTGCCGGAATGATATCAATGTCTTAAAGTGATACCAAATGCTGGATAATGCGGCTTGTGTCTATTTCATTAAAGCCGGTCGGTCCGATTGATTCGTAGATATTTACTTACAGTATATTTTAACAAATAGGCACCGAACATGCTTTTTAGCCCGATTTAGCTTAGAATTCGGCTGAATTATTGAGTTTCCCATTGCCTTCCCCTCAAACACTAGTGGTTAAAATTAAGCTAAAAATATTAATAAAAAGGTTATCAAGTATTGACACAAAGTGGGGCTCTGTGGTCCTCGACTATGCTAGCAATACCGCTGTCGGCTGGGTCATTACGGACATTAGTTACATGGGTTTGAACTTATATCGGAAAAGTTTTCTGAGCGTTGATAACCAGCGGTGATATTAAAGGGATCAAAATTATGACTGAATCGCAACGAGCCATTGGTATTAAATTGGCAATAATCAGTGCTTTACTGATTATTGCCATATTGGGTGTCGGAATCGTGGGTATTAACGCGTTAGAGGCTCTTAAAAAAAATGTGAACGACATCGTGGATATTTCTGCGAATAAATTACAGCTTGGTGAAAAAATTCAGCAAGATTTATTGAAGATAACGCGGGCCGAAAAAAATATTATTACTGCTCAAACCCAAGCTGAAATGGATGAATATGCAGTCTTTATCCAACAAACACATCTCGATTTAATTGAACGCGTGAATTTAATTCAAACACTAGTAGATAAGAAGAACAGCGACAAGATTATCAAGTTTCGTCAAAAAATATCCGAGTACATGGCTATTGACAACAAGGTCCGCGAATATGCACGACTGAACTCAAATGTACAAGCCAGAGAGCTATCTGCAACGGCGGCGCGCAGCGCCTTCGATAACGCCGAAACAGAGCTGCGTGGTATTGTTGCCGTGGCCGACCAGACAGCGGAAAGTTACGAGAAACGGGCGGCTGGTGCTCAACTAAAAATTGTTTACGGCACCCAGATTCAAAATGATATGCTGTTAATACTGCGCGCAGAAAGAAATATTATTCTATCAACCAACGTCGAGGATATGCGTCAGTACGCGAACCGCATTGAAGTCTTACAAGATGATTTGTTCTCCAATCGAAGGGCTTTAAGAGAACTGACGACCGCAGACGGTAGTTCTGATCTAGACAAGTTTTCCCGAACATGGAACCAGTGGAGCGATGTCTACCAACAGGTGCTAGAATTAACCCTGCTTAACTCCAATGTTCGCGCACTCAACTTGTCTATCGGCGATGCGCGACAATCTTTCGAAACTCTTGAAACCGCGCTATTCAAAATAAGTAAATTTCACGAAGAGCGCTTTCAGAGCGATGATATCTCTACCGATGTTTTCAAACTGCTGAACTCCGGCCAGATTATTCAGTCGACATCACGGCTGTTGCGCAATGTAGTGGAGTATCAGCGCGCAGAAAAAAACCTGATTCTGGCGCCAACCCAGACTGACAAAGACACATACATGCAGATAATGTTGGATCTGGAAATCGAAATCGATAGGCGCTTCGACCGATTGCAGGCGGCACTCGAAACAAACAGCGAAAATATGAATTCGTTCCAAAAATCGAAACTAGCTTATAAGAATTACCGCGCACACAACATCCAGGTACGTAAATTTTCTCGGGAAAATGGAAACCGACGTGCTTTTGATCTAGCCACAAATGAAGGACGCCTATTAGCGGATCAGGCTGAACTGCAACTGGATATTACCGTCAAGGGAAATGTCGCACTAAACATTGAGAGCGTAAATCAGCTGGCGCTGGCAAACGAACGAAAGTTGATCGTTTCGCGCATGATCCAGGACATGTTGGCAATACACCGGGCTGAGAAGAGTCTGATCCTCGAAAAAACACAGGAAGGCATGGACAGTTTTTCTGATTCGTTAGCGTTATTCAAATCTAACTTGGGAGAAAAGATCAAACAATTAAAACTCCTGTCCATTGGCAATGAATTGAACTCTCTGAACCGCTTTGAGCAATCCTGGTTAAATTTTCTGGCCATCAATGAAAAGGTTCGAATGCTCTCGAGGCAAAATGGCAATCAGCTCGCATTCGATCTTGCCTCAGGTAAAGGCCGAGAATTAGCGGATCAGGCCGAAGTAATTATCAGCGAAGTGGTTACTGCGAATAAACTATCGATGGACACTAACCGAGAGCTGGGTAACCAGGTGTTCGACGAGAACCTTTTTTTGATTCTCACTACATTGGTGCTAAGTACTATTTTAGGCGGGATCTTTTCCTTTTTTATGATTCGCAACGTGCTTAACGTCATCATGAGTTCCGCTGAGCTAAACGAACGCTTTCAGTGGACCAAAAATGGTCAGGCAGAGATGGCGGATGTCATGGGTGCGGGTCGAGCATTAGATGAGCTAAGTAACAGTATAATCATCGGTTTGGCGAAATATGTGGGGGCTTCGGTCGGTGTTATTTATTTAGCCAATGACAACGATGCCTACACCCGGACAGGTAGTTACGCCTATTCCCACCACAAACATGCCCTGAGGACGATTAAGGCCGGAGAAGGCTCGGTGGGTCAGGCTATTCAAGACGCCAATACCATTATGGTATCAGAGTTGCCAGATGATTATATCGAGATCAATTCGGGGCTTGGTGGAGCAGTACCGCGTCACTTGATGATAGTACCGCTCAGGCTCGAAGACCGGGTCATCGGTGCAATCGAAATAGGATCCTTCGAGCCATTCACCGACTTGCAGATAGAGTTTGTCGAATTAGTGTCAGGTGCCATCGCAATAGCGGTGCGCGCCGGCCAAAATCAGGAAAGGGTTAGTAATCTTCTCGAAGAGTCCCAGACTCAATCTGAGGAATTGCAGACTCAACAGGAAGAATTGCGAAGTTCCAATGAAGAGATGGAGGAAAAGACCGAATCGCTGCAAAAGCAGAAAAAAGAAATCGAAGCTAGCAATGTATTGTTCAAGCAGGTTCAGATCGAGCTTGAAGAACAGGCCCATGAACTTAAAGTGATCAACACCTATAAATCACAGTTCCTGGCCAATATGTCACACGAACTTCGCACCCCGTTAAACAGCATGTTATTACTGTCAAAAAGTTTGATGTCCAACCGCCTCGGCAACTTACAGGATGAGCAAATTGAAGATGCCAAAATTATCTACGAAGGCGGTCAGGATTTACTGAACCTGATCAATGACATCATGGACTTGTCCAAGGTGGAGGCCGGCATGTTGATGGTTAATGATGAGTTGGTAGAACTTGAACCCTTTAGCGACGGTTTGCAACGGTTGTTCAATCCAGTTGCAACTTCGAAGAATCTGAAATTCGAGGTGGATATTACCGACACAGCACCCGAATCGATCAATACGGATGGGCAGCGTCTAGAACAGATATTGAGAAATTTTCTCTCGAACGCGTTCAAATTCACCGAGACCGGCAAGGTAACTTTACGAATATCCCCGCATAACTCTAATATGGACCCTGGTTTAAACGAACTGAAAAATAAGGACCTGTTGGTATTTTCGGTAATCGACACCGGCATCGGCATTCCAATGGATAAACAGCAACTGGTATTCGACGCTTTTCAGCAGGTGGACGGTACTACTAGTCGCAAACATGGTGGAACGGGCTTGGGCCTCTCGATATCCCGTGAACTCACACATTTACTAGGTGGGGAAATTTTGGTAGAGAGTAAAGAGGGTGAAGGTAGCTGTTTCAGTCTTTATTTGCCCTTAAATGAAGAAGACCGAAGTGAAGCAAAAAAAATCAACCCTGCAGCGCAGCAACAGACATCTTTTGCAGGACCAGGGCTAACGGCTTTAGCTGTCGAACTTCGACCAACCGAGTATATTAGCGATGACCGAAATCAAATAGAGGAAGGCGACCAGACCATACTGATCATTGAAGATGACAGCGACTTCGCCCAGACGTTGATGGACACGGTGCGTTCGAGTGGCTACAAATGTCTGGCTGCCGCCGATGGCCGCAGCGGGTTGTATTTAACGACGGAATTCCAACTATGTGGGATATTGCTTGATATGGGATTGCCCGATATCGACGGCCTAGAGGTTATTAAGCAACTGAAGTACCAGGCTAGGACCGCTAGTGTTCCGATACATGTTATTTCTGGTTTTGATCGAAAAGGTGAGGTAATCGCATCTGGCATCACCGGCTATCTGCAAAAACCCGTGACCAGAGAAGATATTGAATCGGCCCTTGGCGATATCAACCGTCTATCATTGGAAAATATACGCCACATCCTTGTGGTCGAAGACGATCAGGGCAACCAACAAGCGATCGCTTCGCTGTTTCGCGGTTCTACTATCGAGTTCACATTCGCCAGTAATGGCAAAGATGCTTGTAGGCATATAAAGTCGAAGCAGTTTGATTGCGTTATCTTGGACTTGGAACTGCCTGACATGAGTGGATTTGATATCCTGAGAAAAGTGTCCAAAAATAGCAAAAACGCATTGCCACCAATTATTATCTATAGCGGACGTGAGTTGACCGATGAAGAGACTGTACGTCTCCTAGGGTTTACCGGCAGTGTTATTGTCAAGGGTGCCGAGTCCCCCGAGCGTTTAATTGATGAAGTTGCAATGTTTTTGCACAGCGGCGTGGTAAACGGTCAACGCGAGGAAAAACAGGAAGTCGGAATGTTACACAACGATGATATGCTGTTCCGAGACAGAACGATTCTTTTAGTTGACGACGATATGCGCAATGTCTATGCCCTGTCGAGAGAGCTACAGCAGCTAGGTCTTAATGTTTTGATGGCAGAAAACGGTCAAGTTGCCCTCGATAAACTAAATGAAAATCCGAGCATAGAATTGGTGTTGATGGATATCATGATGCCCGTTATGGATGGCAACGAAGCCATGCGGAAAATTCGAGGCATCAGCCAGTTTGCTGAGTTGCCGTTGATCGCATTGACTGCCAAAGCAATGCCAGAAGACCGCGCCTTATGTATTGATGCTGGTGCGTCGGAATATTTAACCAAGCCGATCAATGTCGAGATATTAAAGTCGATGCTGCGCGTATGGTTGTTCGAACGTACTGAATTTGGCCGCTAGATCGTGGAAAAACCCAATATCAATGAACTGGAAGTCGACTTGTTTCTGGAGGCTATTTTCAAACGCTGGGGTTACGATTTTCGTGATTATGCGCGTGCCTCGTTAAATCGTCGCGTTTCGCAACGTCTGGCTATTACTGGATTAGAGCGGGTATCTGAAATGATTCCGTTGGTTTTGCATGATCAAGCTTTTTTTGAAAGCTTTTTGACCGACATGTCGGTCACGGTCACGGAAATGTTCCGTGACCCTTGGGTCTTTAAAAAGATTCGCGAAACGGTTATTCCAAAATTGCGTACCTATTCCCGAATCAATATCTGGCATGCGGGTTGCGCTACCGGAGCAGAAGTTTATTCGATGGCAATCTTGTTGCAAGAAGAAGGCCTGCTGGATCGTTGCCGTATTTATGCGACGGACTACAATAACAAGGCTCTGTCATCGGCTAAAAAGGCAATTTTCCCGATAAACCTGATGAAGACTTATACTGATAACTATATGAAATCAGGTGGTAAATCCTCATTTTCGGATTATTATCAAACAGGTTACGACTCTGCACGCATGGTGAAAACGCTACGCGATCGCATCACCTTCGCCAATCACAATCTTATCCGCGATGGTGTTTTTGCCGAAATGAATGTAGTGATCTGTCGCAATGTGATGATCTATTTTGGTCGTAACCTTCAAAATCGAACATTGAAGTTATTTTCCGACAGCTTGGTGCCCCGTGGCTTTTTAGTCTTGGGCACCCAAGAATCGCTAACCTATTCTGATCATGAGTACGAAAGCTTTGAGCACAAAGAACGAATATATCGGCGGTTAGCGCATGTATGAAAAGACCGCCACCAGTTTCTCGGCAGCTGCGAGCATCCTAGGCAAGTACGGCAATGTCGATATCTGCGGGTCGAAAGTGATAAAATATTCAATCTTTCTCTCAACGATTGGGTCAACTATTCGCAGTCGTCTATAAACGTGTTATTTGACTGCGTTGCAGAGGCAAAAGTGATGCCACGAGCAGCTATCGAAGCAATTTGGGTGGACAGAACCTTTATCTATGGAAGAATTAACGTTGCTAATAATGCTAATGGATTTACAAAATGAATGAACCTCTCCCAAAAATACTGATTGTCGATGATAAGCCCAATAATCTGTATGCCTTACGCAGAGTGCTAGCATCCCTGGAAATTGAAATTATAGAGGTGGATTCGGGTAAAGGTGCTTTGGTTCAGGTTATGAAGCATGACTTCTTCCTGGTGCTACTCGATGTAAATATGCCGGACATGGATGGCTTCGAAACTGCTGACTTAATGTTATCGAATAAAAGCTCCGCAAATATACCAATTATTTTTCTGACTGCGATCAATAAAGAAGAACATTTTTCAATCAAGGGCTATCGGGCCGGTGCAGTCGATTATATTTGCAAACCATTAAATGAAGAGATTTTGATCGGCAAGGTGAAGATTTTTAAAAAATTATGGCAACAAAATATTTTACTGGCTCGGCGCAATACTGAGCTGGAGGCGCTCACCACTCAGCTTGCTGACGCCGACCAACAACATGCCTATGATTCCTTGCACGATCCATTGACGGGGCTTGCGAACCGCAAACTATTGCTGGATTGTGGCAAACGCTATATTGCATTAGCGGAACGTGCCAAGGGCAATTTTGTATTAGCGATCTTGGATCTAAATGATTTCAAAGCCATTAACGATACGCTGGGACATCGAGCTGGTGACCTAGTGTTACAGGAAGTGTCCAACAGGATGATGGCGCGCTTGAGAAACAGTGACACACTGGCTCGTATCGGTGGTGATGAATTTTGTTTAATTTTGAATCAAACCAGCAGTGTAGAAGCGGCCATGGTTATCGAGAATTTAATTGAAGCTTGTGATTTACCAGTAGAATACGAAGAACACAAGGTAGTCGTTAGCGGTAGTTTTGGAATTGCGGAATATCCACTTCACGGTAGCTCGGTCGATGATTTGTTACGAAAGGCTGATATCGCAATGTATGATGCCAAACGTTCACGAAGAGCATTTACAGTTTATGACGAATCCATTGACCCCAAGAACGACTTAACTATAAATTTGCGGGCCGATTTGATTACGGCGATAAAAGAAAACCAGTTGGAAATTTACTATCAACCTCAAGTCGACTCAAATCATCAATCAGCACCTGGGCTTGAAGCGCTAGTGCGATGGCACCACCCGGATAGTAGAGTGCTATCGCCTATCGACTTCATTCCTTTTGCTGAGAAAAACAATATGGTTTCATTGATCACTCAATGGGTTATAGCAACGGCAATGGAGCAATGTTCAAGCTGGATTAGAGAGGGTGTGATAAACAAGGTATCCGTCAATGTCTCTCCGGATGACTTTAGCGATAGTAATGTATTGGACCCCGAGTGGATCGTAAATCTAATGCAAAGTTGGGATATACCTCAGGGCGGTCTGGTAATGGAGGTAACGGAAAATCATCTAATGGGCAATTCTCCTCGAGTGGAGGCACAGCTGCGAAATCTAAATGAAAATGGTATCGAATTATCGATCGATGATTTTGGTACCGGATATTCCTCGTTAACCTATCTTCATCAACTCCCCGTTAAAGAGGTCAAGATTGACCAGTCTTTTGTAAAAAAACTAGAACACAAAAACAATTTTTTGATCGTTAAGTCGATTATTGACCTGGGTCACAATCTTGGCCTGCGGGTCGTTGCCGAGGGTGTCGAAACCGAAAAGCAACTTGATACGCTTAAAGGTCTTGGATGCGATAACCTGCAAGGCTATTACTTTGCGAATCCACAACCTGCAGAGGGGATGGACCTATGGTTACGGAGTTACTATGAGACTTATTCTGGGAGCTGGTTGTCGAAGCGCAGCAGTCATGGGTAATAGGAGCAGAGTACGGACAAGTCAACATGTCTCTATAATGCTTGGCAGTTTATATCATGATTCTTTTCCACGATTCAAAAAATACGCTTCCGAAATTTCGGTAGTGCCTTTCAGGAAACAGATGTTGACCTATGTTCAACCAACCGAATAAGCCTGAATGGCTTCCGTTCTTTCCATTATTTAAGCCTTTAGGCTACTTTATAGAACTTAAGCTGCAACATGTTCAGCTAAACGCAACATATTGCAGGTATAACCATATTCATTGTCATACCAAGCAACCAACTTCACAAAAGTGTCATCTAGTGCAATACCAGCGCCTGCATCAAAGATTGACGATGCGCTGATACCACGGAAATCTGAAGAAACGACTTTGTCTTCAGTGTATTGCAATGTTCCTTTCATTGAACCTTCAGAAGCTTCTTTAACAGCGCTACATATTTCTTCGTAAGAGGCTGGCTTGTTTAGCTCACACGTTAGGTCAACAACAGAAACGTCGATCGAAGGAATACGAAAAGCCATGCCGGTCAGTTTGCCATCAAGCTCAGGCAAAACTATTCCTACCGCTTTTGCGGCACCTGTCGAAGAAGGAATGATGTTTTCAAATACCGCACGACCACCACGCCAGTCTTTTTCTGATGGGCCATCAACCGTTTTTTGTGATGCAGTCACCGCGTGAACCGTTGTCATCAATCCGCGCTTAAGCCCCCAGTTGTCGTGAACAATCTTAGCGATTGGTGCAAGACAGTTAGTGGTACACGAAGCTGCAGATACAATATTTTGGCCCGTATATTCTTTGTGGTTTACGCCATAAACAAACATCGGCGTACTGTCCCTAGGCGGTGCTGATTGAACTACTTTTTTCGCACCTGCATTAATATGCGCCTGACAACTTATCTCGGTTAGGAAAAAACCAGTACAATCAAGCACCACGTCAACACCAATTTCACCCCACTTTAATTCCTCAGGATTACGCTCAGCAGATAGACTTATCCGCTTACCATCAATCACAAAGCTATTACCGTCAACTTCTATATCACCGTCAAAACGACCATGTGCTGTATCGTAATTCAGCATGTAAGCAAGATAATCGTTATCAAGCAGGTCGTTAATACCTACTACTTCTAAATTGGGGAAGTCTTTTCTAATTGCACGGAAAGCCATGCGTCCAATACGTCCAAAACCATTAATACCGACTTTAATTTTCATGCAGTTCTCTAAAGTAAATTTCTGATATATCAAAAAAAATAATGCTGATTAAATAGAAGTCGCTGTTAAATAATCAATTGGCCTCCATTGATCTCTATAATCTGGCCAGTGATATACCCAGATAGTTTTTCAGAAGATAAGAACACGTATGCTGGCGAACAATCCTGTGGTGTACCAAGGCGCTGCAGAGGGATAGATCGTCTCGTTGTCTCTAACTTTTCTTTACTCGAATAGCGCTTATGAAAATCGGTCTTTATCGTTCCAGGAGAGACTGCATTTACTCTGATACTATCGGGTGCAAGCTCTCGTGCTAGTGCCTTCGTGTAAGTGCTGACAAAGGCTTTGGTAGCACTGTAAATTGAAGAGCCACTACTTCCACCGGTTGTTGCAGAAATTGATACTGTATTTATGATTGCAGCATTCTGGGATTTACGAAGCCATGGAATTAATGCGCTTGTAATTTGTACTACAGAAGTTTGATTCAGGTTAACGAGTTGATGATATTGATCCGTGGTGATTTCATCTGCGGGAAACCTACCCAGCATGGTACCGGCATTGTTAATCAAAACATCGATTACTGATGACTCTGCTTGTACAAAATCGATAAACTCTTTCACTGATTTGGTATCTGCAAAATCAGCTTCAAACACCGAACTTGAGATTCCAGAGAGATTTTTTGCGGTACCGGTTCGACCACTATGGGCTATTATTCTTGCACCGCACTGGGCCATTAAATTCGCTACTTCGAGGCCAATACCGCGACCAGCACCCGTTATTACAATGGTTTTATCCGATAATAGATTTGAATCAAAAAAGTCATTTTTCATTAGTTTTCCTATAATCAAAACTCTACAAGTATTGTTAAGTTGACTCTAACTCACTCGTATCCGGCTCTTACCCTAAAAACACTTTGGAACTTGATTTTGGCCCGGTTATCTATGTCGTTGAGCTGGCTTTAGCCTGAGATATTGTACTTGCGACGGCTGCACGCCAACCAGCATAGCGACGTGCACGCTCGGTTTCTTCCATTCGAGGTTGAAAGCGATTTTGTAGCTCCCATGAGTTCGTAAAACCTTCTATATCAGGCCAAATCCCACTCTTCATCCCAGCTAGCCATGCCGCTCCTAGCGCTGTAGTTTCAAGAATGGAAGGTCTGTCAATTGGAGCAGCTAGCATGTCTGCTAAATATTGCATGGTCCAGTCACTGGCGACCATGCCGCCATCAACTCTCAGAATGGTGTCGTTTAACTGTCCTTGCCAATCATCTTTCATAGCGTCGACCAGGTCTCGGGTTTGATAACAAACGGCCTCTAAGGCGGCCCTGGATAGCTCACGATGACCGGAGTTACGTGTCAAACCGAAGATTGCACCTCTGACATCAGGCTCCCAATAGGGAGCGCCTAGCCCTGTAAAAGCTGGCACCATAATGACATCTTGGCTGTTATCAGCTTCAGCGGCGAGACTTCCAGTTTTACTGGCATCATCAATTATCTTTAGTCCGTCTCGTAGCCACTGAACCGCAGCACCGGCAATGAAGATTGAACCTTCCAAGGCATAGGTCGTTTTACCGTTTATTCGATAGGCAACTGTGGACAGTAGCCGATTCTTTGAGAACGCTCTTTCCTCTCCCGTGTTCAACATAACGAAGCAACCTGTGCCGTAGGTTGACTTGATCATTCCAGGATAAAAACAAGCCTGTCCAAGCATTGCCGCATGTTGATCGCCGGCGATGCCCAATATTGGAATTGAGGCACCAAACAGATCATTTACTGTGCTCCCAAAATCGGCTGCACAATCTTCCACGGTAGGCAGCATCTGACGAGGAACATCAAATATGTCTAGTAGCTCATTGTCCCAATCATTCTTTTCTATATCAAAAAGAAGCGTTCGAGACGCATTGGTAGCGTCTGTTTTATGTGAGGCACCATCGGTAAGACGCCATAATAAATAGGTATCGATAGTTCCAAAAAGGAGCTCGCCGTCATTTGCTTTTTTTCTCGCGCCTTCAACGTGATTTAGTATCCAACGTATTTTTGTTGCTGAGAAGTAAGGGTCGAGAAGTAAACCCGTTTTATTACGAATAATCTCCTCAAGACCGTCATTTTTCAATTCGTTGCAGAAATCAGATGTCCGCCTGTCTTGCCATACAATTGCATGATGAATAGGCTTGCCAGTAGCCTTTTCCCATACGACTGTCGTTTCACGCTGATTCGTAATTCCAATACCTGCAATTTGTGATGTTTGGATACCTGCATCAGCAATTGCGTTTCGACAAGTGGCTATTACGCTGCGCCAAATCTCTTCAGCATTGTGCTCGACCATTCCCGACGCAGGGAAATGTTGTGTGAACTCTTGTTGTGCTGACGAGACAATATGAAACTGTTCATCAAAAATGATTGCTCGTGAGGAAGTAGTACCTTGATCAATTGCAAGGATGAAAGAGTCCGCCATTGCTGTCTCCATATTTTCACATGAGTTACAAAAAAAAGACCTGGGTTTCCCCAGGTCTAAATAGCATGTACGCCGTAGCGATTGCTGAGGAGGTATCTAGCTTTTATATTTTAGATACAAACTACTGAGTCCAACTTTTCACAAGCTCATCATATGAGACAGTGACTCCTTGTGGCTTCTCATTGGCTAGTTTTGCCTTTGGAGCGCCGGCTTGTGCTAACCAATAACTATCGTCTTTCTTTTCGTTCAATTGAGGACCAAGATCACCCTGAACACCTGCACGTTGGATGCGAGAAAGCACTTTTTCTTGTGCTGCACATAGACTATCCAATGCACCTTGCGCTGTTTTAGCACCAGACATTGCGTCGCCAATGTTCTGCCACCATAGTTGAGCAAGTTTTGGATAATCAGGCACATTTGTACCCGTTGGTGACCACTGCACACGCGCTGGTGAACGATAGAACTCGATCAAACCACCCAGCTTATTTGCACGTTTTGTGAAATGCTCTGAATTGATGGTTGATTCACGAATAAATGTGAGACCAACATCAGATTTTTTCAGATCGATTGTTTTTGAAGTCACGAACTGAGCATATAACCAAGCCGCTTGAGCACGATCAACTGGGGTAGATTCCATAAGAGTCCATGAACCTGCATCCTGATAACCAATTTTTGTGCCTTCTTTCCAATAAGCGCCATGTGGTGATGGTGCCATACGCCATTTTGGTGTGCCGTCTTTGTTCATCACTGGCAGATCAGGTTTCACTGTCGCTGCAGTAAACGCGGTGTACCAGAACATTTGCTGCGCAACATTACCTTGAGCAGGAATTGGACCTGCTTCACCAAATGTCATGCCAGCCGCTTCAGGTGGAGAATACTTCTTCAACCACTCAATTGCTTTTTCGACAGCATAGACAGCAGCTGGAGAGTTGGTGGCTCCACCACGCGCAACACAAGAACCGGTTGGTTGTGACTTATCATTGACACGAATGCCCCACTCATCCACTGGAAGACCGTTTGGCTCGCCAGTATCGCCCATGCCTGCCATAGACATCCAGGCATCAGTGTAGCGCCAGCCAAGTGAAGGATCTTTTTTACCATAGTCCATGTTGCCATAGACACTACCATCCACACCTAAACGAGAAAGGTCGCGTCCAGTGAAAAATTCAGCGATATCTTCATAAGCTGACCAATTCACTGGTACGCCGAGATCATAACCATAGGCTGTTTTGAAATCGGCCTTGTTCTTTTCGTCGTTGAACCAATCGTATCGGAACCAATATAGATTTGCGAACTGCTGATCAGGAAGCTGATAGAGCTTGCCATCTGGGGCAGTCGTAAAAGAGGTTCCAATAAAATCGGCTAGATCTAGGTCAGGATTTGTAACGTCTTTACCTTCTCCGGCCATCCAGTCAGTCAGGTTACGGACTTGCTTGTAACGCCAATGCGTTCCAATCAAATCAGAGTCATTTACATACGCATCGTAAATATTCTCGCCAGATTGCATCTGGGTTTGAAGCTTTTCAACGACGTCTCCCTCACCAATCAAATCATGGATAACTTCTATGCCAGTGATGGCTGTAAAAGCTGGCGCAAGCACTTTGGACTCATACTCATGAGTACCAATCGTTTCGGAAACAACTTTGATTCTCAGGTTTGTATAGGGTTTTGCAGCATCAATAAACCACTTCATTTCTGCTTTTTGTTGTTGAGCGCTTAAAACTGAAACGCCCGCGATTTCATCCGCTAGAAATTTGTTTGCAGCAGCCATATCGGCTTGTGCAGAACTCATTCCTATCATCAGACCGACTATTGCCGTTGATTTTAGACCATATTTTCGCATTTTAATCCTCCTTAAGGGTTAATGCGGAGATGAAGAGCGAGCTTGTAAAGAGCGCGCTCAAGTTTGCCATTACACTGTTTTAAAAACACCGATGGCGTAAATTAATGAAATGCCTAGAGCCCACCATAATCCAGCAGCACCAATGAACCCTAACCAGGCGAGGTGAATAAAAGCACTACCGATAAGTGATATAAAAAGACGGTCACCTCTGGTAGTTTCAAACCTTAGAATACCGACACGTGGGTTACCACCAGGTGAAAAATATTCCCATACACACATCGAAAGTATGCAACTAATAATGCCTATCCAGAAAATCGCGGTTGGACCAGTCCATGCCATCCAAGAGAGTTCCATTATTGACGCTCCTATGAGTTATTTAAACGCGGCCAAGGGCAAAACCCTTAGCGATATAATTACGGACGAAATAGATAACCAATGCCCCAGGAATTATGGTGAGAACACCCGCCGCGGCAAGCACACCCCAATCAACACCAGCCGCACCGACTGTTCTAGTCATTATTGCGGCGATCGGTTTTGCATCGACCGTAGTCAATGTTCTTGCGATCAGTAATTCAACCCAGGAAAACATGAAACAGAAAAATGCCGCCACACCGATACCAGAGGCAATCAATGGGATGAACACTTTTACAAAGAATCTGGGGAACGAATAACCATCTATATAGGCAGTTTCATCGATCTCTTTGGGAATGCCTGACATAAATCCCTCCAAAATCCAAACTGCCAATGGAACATTGAAAAGACAATGCGCTAGGGCAACTGCAATATGCGTATCAATGAGTCCAAAAGAAGAATAAAGCTGAAAGAATGGCAGTACAAAAACGGCCGCAGGCGCCATCCGATTAGATAACAACCAAAAGAACATATGTTTGTCGCCTAGAAACCGATACCTTGAAAATGCATAGGCAGCTGGCAGCGCGACTGAAATAGAAATGACCATATTTAAGGCCACATAAATCATTGAATTTATATACCCGTTGTACCAAGACGGATCACTGAATATCACAACATAGTTGGCCAATGTTGGGCTTTCAGGAAATAGTGTAAATGACGAAAGGATTTCCTGGTTGCTTTTAAAACTCATATTGATAAGCCAATAAATCGGCAGCATCAAAAAGAAAATGTAAACTGACGGCGTAATCCATTTTAGATTTAGCGTCTTGGATATCGTCTTTTCTTCTCGCATCGCACTATCGACTAGATGCGTCGTTGAGCCCTTATCGTCAGAAATCATTCTGCAATCTCCTTGACTGGCTTATCGGTTCCGACGTTACTCATCACTGTAAAAAAGATGTAGCAAACTAGCAGTACAATTAACTGATAAATCAGAGACATTGCTGCCGCTGGCCCTAAATCAAATTGGCCAATGGCTTGCTTTACGAGATCGATAGATAAAAACGTTGTTGAGTTTCCTGGGCCGCCTCCGGTGAGAACAAAAGGTTCGGTATAAATCATGAATGAGTCCATAAAACGCAGAAGAAACGCAATGATTAGAACTCCTTTCATTTTTGGTAATTGGATAAATCGAAACACAGCCCACTTTGATGCGCCGTCAATTCTTGCTGCTTGATAATAAGCTTCCGGAATAGACACTAAACCCGCATAACAAAGTAACACGACAAGGCTGGTCCAATGCCACACATCCATGATGATGATGGTGACCCAGGCATCAAAAATATTATTGGTATAGTTATAATCGATACCAAGTAAAGTCATGGTATGCCCGAGAAGACCAATATCACCTCGGCCAAAAATCTGCCATATAGTGCCAACAACATTCCATGGAATTAGCAGGGGTAGCGCCATCATAATCAGACAGACAGGCACCCAAACCCCCTTCTTGGGCATTGAAAGAGCAATCCAGATACCTAAAGGAATTTCAATACAAAGGATGATGAACGAGAACAGAAGATTGCGCCCCAATGCATCATGGAATCGCTCAGATCTCAATACATCCGTAAACCATTCCGTACCAACCCAGAAAAACTTATTACCACCAAAGGTATCTTGAACTGAGTAATTAACAACAGTCATAATCGGAATAATGGCTGACAATGCGACCAATATAAAAACAGGAATGACCAGCAACCAGGCTTTATTGTTGTAGGTTTTCTCCATGATCTATAGTCCTCTTCCGTTAACTAAGGGACGCACCAAATGATCGTTTTGATAAATATGGGTACGTGAAGTTTCGAAGGTTATCTTTGGATCAGAGGGAATGCTTTCCCCCTCGTTCAAGACAATATTCACTTCAATATTATCTACAGTTGCATGAACAATTTTGAAACGACCAATATCATCAACACCCGTAACCTGCGCGGGAATGCCTGAACCAGCTTTCTTTAATGAAATAAATTCTGGTCGAATGCCAAGTTCAACCTTCCCCGTCAAATCAGCATAAACGCCTTTGAGATCGACAGAATGACTACCAATTTTTGCCTGATTTCCAACGACATCAACTGGGAAGATATTCATCCCCGGCGAACCAATAAAATAGCCTACAAAAGTATGTTTAGGCTCATCAAAAAGTTCTTCAGGCGTACCTATCTGAACCACTTCACCGTCATACATGACGACAACCTTGTCGGCAAAGGTCAGTGCCTCTGTTTGATCATGAGTCACATAAATCATAGTGTGGTTAAACTGGCGATGAAGTTCTTTTAACTTAGTACGAAGTTGCCATTTCATATGTGGATCAATAACAGTCAATGGCTCATCAAACAGGATGGCATTAACATCGTAACGAACCAATCCACGCCCTAGAGAGATCTTCTGCTTTTCATCGGCAGTTAGCCCTCTAGCCTTTCGATTAGCTTTGCCACCCAAATCAAGAACATCTATCATTGCCTCAACTCGCTTAGATATTTCATCCTGTGGAACATTACGGTTTCTCAATGGGAATTCGAGATTCTGACGCACGGTCATCGTGTCATAGATAACAGGAAACTGAAAAACTTGTGCGATATTACGCTGCTCAGGCTGAAAGGTCGTGACATCACGGTCATCAAATAGGATCTTTCCTTTTGACGGTACCAACAAGCCAGATATGATATTTAAGAGTGTTGTTTTGCCACAACCGGAAGGACCTAAAAGAGCATAGGCTCCACCATCATCCCAGACATAATCAATTTCCTTCAACGCGAAATCAGCATCCGTCTTTGGGTCTGGTAAATATGAGTGTGCTAATTTATCGAGTGTAATTTGAGCCATTACGTTGTCCCCGTTCCTGGCGCAGACACAAGCACATCCTGCCCATCAAATATAAAGAATTTTGATGGATCGATATATATTGGAATTTGATTCCCAATTTCCACCCTATGAACACCATGCGTTAACACAACCAACTTGAGATCACCTTGCGACACGTGAATAAAAGTTTCAGATCCAGCAATTTCAGTGGTAGAGACTGGCGCTTCAATTTTCAGTGAGGCTGCCTTAGATTTATTTAACATAAAATGGTGAGGCCGAATACCTATTCTATAGGGACCATCAGGCAAACTCGGAAGATCTTTAGGGCAGTCAACCTGTCCTTGCGAGAATACAAACTTCGCCCCCTTTTTCTGCATTTCAATTACATTCATTGGGGGGTCTGAAAAGGTCTGTGCAGTCTCTAAATTTGATGGGTTATTATAAACATCGATAGTCTGACCAAACTGGGTTACACAGCCCTCATGCAACGTCGCAGTCCTGCCGCCAAGCAACAATGCTTCTTGTGGCTCAGTCGTCGCATAAATAAATATTGCACCTGTTTCGGCAAAAATCCGTGGCAATTCTACTCGAAGTTCTTCACGCAATTTATAATCTAAATTAGCAAGCGGCTCATCTAATAAAACAAGTTCAGCACCTTTCACTAAAGCTCTTGCAAGTGCTGTACGCTGCTGCTGACCACCCGACAAATTAAGAACCCCTCTATCCAGATACGGGGTAAGTTTCATCAAATCAGCTGCTTCCCGAACTTTTACATCAATAGTCTTTTTATCAACACCCGCCACACGCATTGGAGACGCAATGTTTTCATAGACCGAAAAAGCGGGGTAGTTTATAAATTGCTGATAAACCATTGCAATATTACGTTTTTGAACAGGCGTCTTAAGGACACTTTTACCATCCATCAGTATTTCACCAGAGGTTGGCCTATCAAGACCCGCCATCAGCCTCATCAAGGATGTTTTTCCAGACAAAGTCGAACCAAGCAGGACATTTAATGAGCCCTTCTCTAACTTCAACGACACATCATTGATGTGGGTCAAGTTACCGACTTTTTTGGTCAAATTTCGCAGTTCTAACAATTCTGACTCCTTAGCTTTTGTGCACACTGACAAGACACAGTGTTTTGCTGCATCCAATCGTCAATCGCCAAAATTTCTTTTTTATCAAGTCGAATACCAAGTTTGGATCTCCGCCAAACGACGTCTGCTGCACATTCCGCCCATTCATGCTTCATCAAGTAATCAACCTCTCGCGCCGTCAGAGTGCCACCAAAATTTTGACCCATATCTTCAATATTTAAAGCACCTTTCATCAGTGTCCAGGCACTAGTTCCATATGAACGAATCAGTCTTTTAGCCAGCATCGAACCCAAAAAATCAAATTCTCCCTCCAACTTCGAAACCAACGAATCAAAATCAGCCACTTCGAAATCACCACCGGGAAGACGCGAAGTTGCAGTCCAAGAACCAAGCCGAGCACCTATCAAACCTTCTATTTTTTCCATCATTGATTCTGATAATTTCCGATAGGTAGTGATTTTCCCACCAAAAATATTTATCACGGGCAAGTCATCACCATCCACTCGTAAAACGTAATCACGAGTGGCTTCTTGCGCCTCTGTCGCGCCATCATCATAAAGTGGGCGAACGCCCGAATAAGACCAAACTACATCATCCACATTGATTGGCTTTTCGAAATACTCACTTGCTGAAGAGCAGATATAAGAAATTTCAGGCTCAGTGATTTTTACATCGGCTGGATCACCCTGGTAGTCTTGGTCCGTGGTGCCAATTAAGGTGTAGTCTTGCTCGAAAGGTAAGGCAAAAATTATACG
Organism: Polaribacter sp.; assembly: GCA_047615545.1. Taxonomy (GTDB): domain Bacteria; phylum Pseudomonadota; class Gammaproteobacteria. The sequence continues at coordinate 30,667 of JBLHID010000001.1, read as the reverse complement.
ATTATCAGCGTTTTGAAAAATATAAGCTCGATCATGATCATGAATCTTGGGGACTACGATATGGCTCCCTTGAACAAGGCGAACATTCTTTGAGCGGTTGCTACTAAGTGCTTCACCCAATACCTTATCAACCCAAGGCCCCGAAGCATTTACAAGTAAACGCGCCTTATGCTGCGATATTTCGCCAGAGCGTAAATTCTGAGTTGATAGGCACCAATATCCTTCTTCCCTTCGTGCAGATATAACCTTAGTACGGGTTTCAATGATAGCCCCATGCTCTTGGGCATCTTTAGCATTCAGCACTACCAGACGTGCATCATTTACCCAACAATCAGAATACTCAAACCCCTTTGAGAATATGGTTTTGAGTGGTTTCCCAACCGGATCAGTTCTTAAGTTTATTTGTTTGGTGCCAGGTAATAATTTACGCTTGCCCATATGGTCGTATAAAAATAGACCTAGACGTAACAGCCATGCGGGACGCATTGAACTATGGTGAGGCAAAACAAATCGAATTGGCCAAATAATATGTGGCGCCATTTTCAAGAGAACTTCACGCTCACCTAATGATTCTCGAACTAGCTTAAATTTGTAATGTTCTAAATATCGAAAACCACCGTGGATGAGCTTAGACGACCAAGAAGATGTTCCGCTGGCCAGATCGTTCATTTCAGCAAGACGAACAGAATATCCACGCCCAGCTGCGTCACGCGCGATTCCGCATCCATTAATACCGCCGCCAATGACAAAAATATCGTGTACTTCCGACAATGCTCCCCCTAAGAAATAGTATAATTATTGCTGATGAGCTCAGTTCTTTTCAAAAAGAAAGTAATCGAAAATTAACCGAATGTCAAACGAAAGAAATTCCAAAATCCATCGGTCTGAATTTGATGCAGCAAAATTTAGCCATAAGAGAAGATCTTTTCAAAAAATATACGCATTGCAGCTAGGATTAAACAATCAATTCTATTGAAGTGGACTTCTTTTTTGAGCTATTGGTACTATTCCGATTTTTCTGGCGGATGCATCCTGCAGGCTCTATTTGATTATTTGAGGATTGTGCTATGTAGAACGCAATGGGTGACGGGCTTATGTGGGCAAACCACTGTATAACTAACGCTTTTTAAGGATGTCTATATAGGAATTTTGGTGCCTATTACGATTACAGTTTCAATTCAAACTTGAACCTCTATGACTCTAATCTCAGCATTTATGCATACTTCACGAAAATCATCGTCATCGATGATATCTGTAATAAATGTATTAACCTGCGAAATATGACCAATTCTAACTGGTGCACTACGTCCTAATTTCGTGGAGTCAGCTAGTAATATAACGTGACGGGCATTTTTAATAATAGCTTGAGCAACCTTTACTTCGCGGAAGTCAAAATCCAGCAGTGATCCGTCAGAGTCTATCGCAGAAGAGCCTATAATAGCGTAGTCAACCTTGAAATTTCCAATAAAATCAACCGCAGCCTCACCAACAATACCTCCGTCTGAAGGCCTAACAACCCCACCTGTGATGATAACTTCATTATCCCTAAACAATCTTAATCTACTGGCAACATTAATATTGTTAGTAATTACCATTAGACCCTTGTGATCAATAAGGGCATCGCTAAACGCCTCTGTAGTCGTACCTATATTAATAAAAAGAGACGCATTATCAGGAATGATCTTAGATGCAGCTCTTCCAATAAGTACTTTCTGAGACGCTGCAATCTGACGTCTAGCCTCATACTCTACGTTCTCTCGGCCAGCCATCAATCGGGCCCCACCATGGACCCTAACAATTTTATTAGCCTTGCTAAGATCATTTAGATCCGTACGAATAGTTTGTGGAGTCACGCCAAACTTATCAACAAGCTCGTCAACCAGAACCTGTCCATTATTCTTTAGCAAATCAAGAATACTACTTTGTCGTTTTGTCATGAACACTACTAAAATCTCCCTTACAATTTCCCTTTTTATGAAAATATAAATTACGCAAATTAAATGGATTCATCAAAAACCATCTCAAATCTCAGGCTCCCAAATAGGAAATGAAACTAATATAACTTAATGATTTTAAAAGATTGATGTCTCGACGAGGTGAAATGATTATCATCTAGACAATGTAAAAAAACCAGAAACATCGAATGAATTCTGTCACAAAGACTTGGGGCACACCATTATGAGTATGCGGGTATTTGCGTCTCTGATTTGGATGGGTGCTAGCGTGGGCGTGGGTGTATTTTGTAGGCTGGGTGAATTTAAGTCTAGAACTCTAGGTTTTGATATCGATCACCGTACCTAATCGTTCATTAGCGGCCTCAAGAGATCTGGCATTGGCCTGTACGGCTGTCACAATCTGCTGCTGCTCGACTAATGCCCTGTCTTGTGAATTAGTATTTCGAGCGTCAGCGCCTTGGCCTTCGGCAACTTGCTCTACATTTCGTTCCAACAGTTGCTGTTGAGTATTGATACCTTCGACCGCACTATTCGTTGCAGATGGTAAAATCTGCGGAGATTTGACAGAACCTGAAATATCCATGAGTAACCAACTAAGCTGCGCTAGACAGCTAAAGATTATAGTGAAACCTACACAACCTGCGTCGACCACCAGCTACTAAACACATAAACGGTGCCAATTGTCAGATGAACGGTAGGGGCTGAGCTTAACCTATTAAGGCTATCACCTTAGTTTTGATTGTTATCCGAACTATCAGACTTGTCATCACTGCTTGGAGTAAGGTCCCCATCAGGGATATCAAGTTCGGTTTCATCTAGTTCTTCATCATCGTCAGCTGAATCCATGTTTCGATCTTTGAACATAATAGTAGCTGCGATGAGCCCTGCTTCGAATAATATCCACATTGGCACAGCCAAAAGGACTTGAGAAATAATATCAGGTGGTGTCAAAAGCATACCAATGACGAAGGCACCGACAATTACGTAGGGCCGCATTTGCCCAAGTTTTTTAGGTGTAGTAATGCCAACGGCGACTAAAATAATAGTGGCTATAGGCACTTCGAAAGCCAATCCAAATCCAAAAAATAACGACAACACAAAATCAAGGTAGCGGCCTATATCTGTCGAAATGCTGATCATTTCGGGGCCAACCGAAGTAAAAAAACCAAACACCAGAGGGAATACGACGTAATACGCAAAGGCTATACCGGCATAAAACAATAGGATGCTCGATATCAATAATGGTCCTGCGATACGTTTTTCAGTCTTATACAAACCTGGTGCAACGAAGGCCCAAAATTGATATAAAATAACTGGCATTGCGAGGAATATTGACAACATTAACACCAGTTTGAAAGGCGTTAAAAATGGCGAAGCAACGTCAATTGCTATCATCGTTGAGCCTTCTGGCATGTGGCTGGTCAAGGGCACTGCAAGATAGGTATAGATATCGTTAGCCCAGTAAAACAAACAGAGGAATATCGCTAGAATGGCGATCACCATGCGCATCACTCGATCACGCAGCTCAACCAGATGCGACATCAAGTTGCCGCTACCTAACTCACTTGCTGACTCAGTCATGATGCACTCTTGCTCTTCTCTGGCATAACCTCTGGAGAGGCTCCTGTCGACGCTGATTCTGCGTCGGTATTTTCTTTCGATGTCGTTTCTGCCTCGGGTTGAGTCCAAGGTGGTATCCAATCCTCGCTCTGCTCTAAAGCCGCATCTTGTTCGACTGGCGTTTGAGCTGGAGATGTACCCGTACCCGTCACATCAGACACTGATTCGTCTATCGATTTTGCAACGTCCGACATATCAAAGTCTTTTCTGGCTCCACTAACGGCATCCTTTAGTGAACTCAACTCTTCCTGTTGCGAAGCGAGCAACTTACGAATTTCATCGGTTTTTAATTCACTTTCCACATCGGCTCGAACATTAGTCATGAAGCGTTTTAGTCGACCCACATACTTGCCTACGGTAATCGCCACTCCGGGCAAGCGTTCAGGCCCAATAACGACCAACGCAACAACGCCGATTAGCACAACTTCGGTAAAACCCATGTCAAACATTAGGAAACTCTAACTATGAATGTGATAGCAATTGAAAAAAAACTCACAGCTGATCAACCTTTAGACACACAGGGTTAACCTACCACGAATAAAGTTGACGGCCTTTTATAAATTAAGAGGCTTTATCTTTCTCTTCGGTAACTTTTCCCTCAATAACCTGATCTTCAGCGACTGTTTCTTCAGTGCTGGCAGACTCTTGATCTTTTACCGATTTTTTAAAGTTTTTGATTGCCCCGCCTAAATCACCACCGACATTGCGTAGTTTTTTAGTGCCGAATAACAAAATCACGATTGCTAAAACTAATAACAATGACCAAATACTAATTCCACCAAAACCCATCTTTACACCTCTATTGCTTTAATTCTGTTATTTTGCTTCGATTACTTTACTTCGATTACTTAGGTCGCGCAGCTTTTTCGTCGATACCGGACAGGCCGAAACGCCTATCAAGCTCATCAAGAACCTGCTGTGCAGACAAATTTTGTTGTGCGAGTAAAACCAAACTATGAAACCACAAGTCGGCTGTTTCATAAATTATCTGCTCTTTATTACCCGACTTCGCAGCAATGATAGTTTCTACAGACTCTTCACCAAGCTTCTTTAATATGGTGTCTATCCCCTGATCGTATAATTTCGCGACATAGGAGGTAGATGGATCCCCACCTTTTCTTGATTCCAGAATTGCCATCAAGCGCGTTAGTGTATCATCACTCATTGATAAATCTCGTCAGGATTTTTAACTATTTCTTCGTCGATTTGCCATTGCCCGTTGTTTAAAACGCGAAAAAAACAGTGTCGACGACCCGTGTGGCAAGCAATACCACCGACTTGCTTCACTTTAAGTAAAATAACATCAGCATCACAATCAATACGGATCTCTTCTAGGGTTTGGACATGGCCTGATTCTTCACCCTTAAACCACAATTTGCTGCGTGAACGAGACCAATAGACTGCACGTTGATGCTGTTGTGTTAATGCCAGAGCTTCAACATTCATCCAAGCCATCATTAAAATCTCGCCGCTGGTCGCATCTTGAGCTATTGCGGGCGCTAATCCGCTGTCATCCCATTTGACATCATTCAGCCAGCTTTCCATTAGAGACGTACCTCGATACCTTTCTGCTGCATATAGGCTTTGGCCTGCTCTATTCGGTATTCGCCAAAGTGAAAAATACTCGCGGCTAATACAGCATCGGCCTTACCCTTTAGAACGCCATCGACTAGATGATCCAGATTGCCGACCCCGCCTGACGCGATTACAGGCACTCGAACCGCTTCGGACACTTGGCTGGTTAAGTCGGTATCAAATCCAATTTTGGTACCGTCTCGATCCATGCTGGTTAGGAGGATTTCTCCAGCTCCAAATAAATCCATTTTGGCTGCCCACGCAACTGCATCGATTCCAGTTTCTTTTCGGCCGCCGTGGGTGAATATCTCCCATCGATCAACCTCGTCTGGCTGGCTTACTTTTTTTGCATCTATCGCCACTACAATACATTGCGATCCAAATTTCTGTGCGGCTTCTTGTACGAATTCGGGGTTGAATATAGCGGCGCTGTTAATACTGACTTTATCAGCACCGGCATTGAGCATTCGACGTATATCAGCGACTTCGCGGATACCACCGCCCACGGTGAGCGGGATAAACACTTCACTCGCCACAGCCTGAACAAGATGCGCCATCGTGTCTCGATTATCCGAGGTCGCAGTAATGTCCAGAAAGGTAATTTCGTCGGCACCTTCCAGGTTATAACGTCGAGCATTCTCAACCGGATCGCCAGCATCTCGTATCTCGACAAACTTAACACCCTTCACGACTCGACCGTTATCAACGTCGAGGCATGGAATAATTCTTTTGGCTAAAGGCATGAGTAATTTAGATGATGAGTTTAGTTTTGGCTGTCAATCGTGTAGTTCAGATCGATTAGTTCTGGTCAATGTATTGCTGAGCCTGCACTAGGCTAATAGTGTTTTCATATAAAGCTCGGCCAATAATCACGCCTTCAATACCAGCGTGCTTCGCTTCATTCAGCCTGATAATATCATTCATATCTGTCACACCGCCCGAGGCGATGACCGGAATGCTAATGGCAGATGCCAGCTGACTCGTAGCTTCGACATTAACACCTTGCATCATGCCATCGCGGCTGATATCGGTGTATACAATTGAAGATACGCCTTGATCTTCGAATTTTTTCGCTAGATCTTCGGCAGACTGCTCAGAGTTTTCCGCCCACCCCTGCACCGCGACCATGCCATCCTTTGCATCGATACCGACAATCACCTTACCAGGAAACTCGATACATAGTTTGGTGACAAAATCAGGATTCTTGACAGCCTGGGTGCCTATAATCACGTAACTCACGCCGACTTCTATATAGGCCGCCGCAGTTTCAATGGTGCGGATTCCACCACCAATTTGAATGGGTAAATTAGGATGCGCCACAGAAATGGCTTCGATAGCATCCGCATTGACAGGCTTACCTTCGAATGCGCCATCCAAATCAACTAGGTGCAGACGCTTGCAACCCTGCAATACCCACTTGCTGGCCATTGCCACCGGATCATCAGAGAAAACCGTACTATCTTCCATACGACCCTGACGCAGACGAACGCATTGCCCCTGCTTCAAATCGATTGCTGGAATTAAATTCATGCTTGTCCGTCCCATTCGACAAAATTTGTGAGTAATTGAAGCCCTGCTTCAGCACTCTTTTCAGGGTGGCATTGCAGAGCAAATACATTATCTTTGGCTATCGCACTGGTAAAAGTGAAGCCATAGTCGCACTCACCGGCAATTAACTGTTTATCTGCACACTCAAGGTAGTAGCTATGCACAAAATAGAATCGAGCACACTCTTCTATCCCATGCCACAGTGGGTGAGCTTTCGTTTGACTTAGATTATTCCAGCCCATGTGCGGCACTTTTAATTTATTACCGGCAGTGTCTTGGTGCAAATCGCCAAAATATTTGACCTTACCGGTATAAAGCGACAGGCAATCAGTCCCCTCATTCTCTTCACTAGTGTCGATTAAAACCTGCATACCCATGCAGATACCCAGAAAAGGCTTTTGTTCAGCAGCAGCCAAAATGGTGTCACGCAACTCGTAATTCTGAATCGCTTTCATACAGTCACGGGCAGCACCTTGACCCGGGAATACAACACGGTCGGCCTTCATCACTTCATCTGGACTGGAGGTGAGTACAACCTGTTGCTGCTTACCCGAAACATGTTCAAGCGCATTGACTACAGATCGCAGATTACCCATGCCATAGTCGACAACGGCAATCGTTTGCATCGACTACAACACGCCTTTAGTCGATGGAATCACACCAGCCATGCGCTCATCCGCAGATACCGCATAGCGAACTGCTCGACCAAATGCTTTGAAAACAGTCTCGGCAACATGATGCGCATTGTTGCCATGCAGGTTATCGATATGTAGCGTGGCTGGCGCATGATTGGCAAAGCCCTGGAAAAACTCGTGAATTAAATCGACATCGAACTGACCAATACGCGCTCGTGGATATTCAACACGATACTCGATACCAGGTCGCCCAGAAAAGTCGATAACCACTCGGGAAAGCGCTTCGTCTAATGGCACATAAGCATGACCATAACGCAAGATGCCTTTTTTATCGCCAAGCGCTTCCTTAAATGCTCGACCTAACGCGATACCAACATCTTCAACTGTATGGTGATCATCAATATGAATATCACCATTTGCCTTCACATCTAAGTCAATCATGCCATGACGGGCTATCTGATCCAGCATGTGCTCGAAAAATGGAATGCCTGTGTTGAAACTAGATTTACCTGTTCCATCCAAATTAATGGATACACTGATTTGAGTTTCTAACGTGTCTCTTGTAACGGTAGCGATGCGGTCTGACATATGTTGACTTTTTTAGGATCGAAAGAGGACGCAGATAATAATCGACATTCGCTCTAAATTCGACCTTTAAACAACATAAATCAACCGTGTTTAACTCAGTAACTTAGTCGAGCACAAAAGTCACAGGCCCATCGTTGATCAATTCAACCTGCATATCTGCGCCAAATTGACCGCTTTCAACTGTGTTATAACAGCTTCTCGCGACATCAACCATTGCGTGGAATATTTTTTCGCCATGTTGTGGAGTGGCGGCTGAGGTAAAGCTAGGCCGGCGACCTTTGCGGGTATTCGCTGCCAGTGTGAACTGCGGCACTAGCAATAACCCACCTTGAGTATCGACTAACGACAAATTCATTTTGCCATCAACATCAGAAAACATGCGATAGTTCAAAATGCGTGTTACAAAAAGACGCAGTAGGGCATCATCGTCCTCTGGCTGAACACCGATCAAGGCCAAAATACCTTGGTCGATTCGGCCTATGCAATCGTCATCGACTTTGACACTGGCTTTTCGTACTCGCTGCAAGAGCGCGATCATGCTAGTAGCGCCGACATTTTATTGCAGCTATCCACTAACGCGTGGCTTATACCGGGCTCTGATGCAGCATGCCCTGCATTGCTAATGACTCGGAGTTGACTGCCTGGCCAGTGTTGGTGCAGCAATAGCGCTTGATCAATCGGACAAACCATATCGTATCGACCATGTACTATAAAACCGGGTATATCTTTTAGTTTGTGTGCATTTTCGAGCAAGTAATTCGGCTCAAAGAAGCTTTGATTCATGAAATAGTGACATTCGATACGGGCGATGCTCAAGGCAAAATGGGGTTCACTGAAAGCTTCGACGACTGTAGTGTCGGGCATCAAAGTGATCGAAGACCCTTCCCAGATTGACCATGCTTTCGCAGCCCCCATTCGAACAATTTCGTTCTCACTGGTTAGCCGACTGTAATAGGCAGCGACAATATCATCACGTTCGGCTAACGGAATGGGGGCGATAAAGCGCTCCCAAGCTTCTGGAAGAATTCTCGCTGCACCACCTCTAAAAAACCAGTCTACGTCGGTCTCTCGGGCTAAAAAGATACCACGCAAGATTAAACCCAAAACTTTGTCGGTATGGTTTATGGCGTAGGCTAGTGCAAGCGTCGAACCCCATGAGCCACCAAATACGACCCAACGATCTATTTCCAGAAACTCTCGGATTTTTTCCAGATCGGCGACCAAGTCCCAGGTTGTATTGTTATCCAGGTTGGCGTGTGGTTTTGATTTTCCGCAGCCGCGTTGATCGAATAAAATAATGCGGTATTTTTCAGGGTCAAAAAAGCGTCGGTGGCTTGGATCACAGCTACCGCCTGGGCCACCATGTAAAAACACCACCGGTATGCCGTCTGGGTTGCCGCTCTCTTCCAGATAAAGAGTATGTTCATCAGAGACAGGAAACCGCCGCGTGCTCGCGGACTTGATCGCAGGAAATAGCATTGGGCGCTCCGATTTAGTTCGAATACATTAGGTAATCCATCATGAGTAAGGTTCTTCCTACCTGCATATCCCTACCGCACTGACAGTTTGTAGCTCTGTTCGCGATAGCTATACTACTTCTGGCATGACAATATGACCTCACGTCTCAAGGATTGAAAGGCGGGCAAGGAAGCAATCGATGCGCATGGACGCGCATCCCAGGGATGGATGTAAGCACTCACTCACAAGGTGAATCCCGGCACCTTGACCTCTTGGTCAGATTTTTTATTTAGCAACCTGTCAATATCCCACATAACAATATCAGCTCAGATCCTACTGAACAGCTACTTTTATGTCGTTAAACAATGTCTCGAATTTTTCGGGATCAAATGCGGTATCGAGTTCATCTAAGTTAGCGGCATCGGCAATCGATAGACTCGCAAAATCGAACAGCCCATTATCGAGTAGATGTGAAGGTGTCACGCGGCCTAGTGCATTGAATATGTTTTGGACACGACCTGGGTTGGTTTCATCCCATTGTTTCAACATTGCCTTTACCGATTGACGTTGTAGGTTTTCCTGCGAGCCACATAGGTTGCAGGGAATAATGGGGAACTCTCTTAAAGCTGCATATTCCTTGATCGGTTTCTCTCTGACGTAAGCCAATGGCCGAATCACCACGTTGCGTTTGTCATCACTGACCAGCTTGGGTGGCATCGACTTGAGACGGCCGTTATGAAACATATTCAAAAAAGCAGTTTCGACCATATCATCTGCATGATGCCCCAAGGCAATTTTGGTGGCACCCAATTCAACTGCGGTGTTGTATAACACGCCTCTGCGTAATCGAGAACACAGAGAGCAGGTTGTTTTACCCTCCGGTATCAACCGTTTTACAATACTATAAGTGTCTTCCACGACCACTCGATAATCAACACCGAGCGCTTCGAGATACTCTGGTAATACGTGTTCAGGAAAGCCCGGTTGTTTTTGGTCGAGGTTGACCGCTATGATGTCAAATTGAATAGGGGCCGCTTGCTGCAAGCCCATCAGCATATCGAGCATCGTATAACTATCAGCTCCACCTGACAGGCATACCATTACGCGGTCACCCTGTTCTATCATATTGAAATCGCTTACCGCTCGACCAACCAGAGCACGAATTTTCTTGTGCGCCCTAGCCAGTATCGGGTTGGTCGATTTATTTAGGTTTTTGGTGATATTCGTGGCCATCTTAAATTATTTTCTCCAGAATGCGGGAGTGAACAGAACCAGCAGGGTAAATATTTCTAGTCGCCCTAACAACATCGCCAGACATAAAACCCACTTTGCAAAATCATTAATCGAAGCGAAGTTTTGACCGACATCGCCAAGCCCTGGGCCTAAATTATTGAGGCTTGCGGCTACTGCTGAAAAAGCTGTTTCCTGATCTAACCCTGAAGCCATGAGCAACAGGATCATTAATGCAGATATTGCAAAATAGGCAGCGAAGAAACCCCAGACCGCTTCGAGTACTTTTTCGGGTAATGGCTTTTTACCAATTTTGACGACTATTTGTGCGTTTGGATGGACAAGCCGTTTCAATTCGCGGGCGCCTTGTTTGACCAGCAAAAGAATTCTAATCACTTTAATGCCGCCACCAGTCGAGCCGGAACAGCCTCCAATAAAGCTGACATAAAGCAGTAGCACCGGTAAGAAGTTTGGCCATGAATAATATTCTGCTGTCGTGAACCCCGTTGTAGTGCCGATTGATACGACTTGAAATAAGCCGGTGACGATTGATTCTGTCGTCGAGGTAAAAGTACCACTGATTTGTAAATAGCCAATAGTGATAACACTCACTGCGGCCAGTACACCGATATAGGCTCTAAATTCACTATCACGCCAATAGGGGCGCAATGTTCGGTTGCGAATAGCGCCAAAGTGAATGGCGAAATTGATACCAGATAACAGCATAAAAACAACAGCGATCAATTCGATCGCGGTATTATTGAAATACCCTATGCTCGCGTCATGTGTCGAGAACCCACCTATCGAAACAGTCGAAAAAGCATGCGCGATAGCGTCGAACAAGCTCATGCCTGCTACCCAGTAGGCGATACCACAGGCTACGGTTAAGCCGAGGTAAATAAACCAAAGCGCCTTAGCTGTTTCTGTGATGCGCGGTGTGAGTTTATTGTCCTTCACTGGCCCCGGGGTTTCTGCCCGAAATAGCTGCATGCCACCAATACCCAGCATAGGCAGTACGGCAACGGCGAGTACGATAATACCCATGCCACCCAGCCATTGTATTTCCTGTCGATAAAACAATAGCGAGTGTGGCATTTGGTCTAAGCCGACGATGACGGTTGCACCCGTCGTGGTTAGACCTGAAATCGACTCAAAAACCGCATCGGTAATTGATAAATCAGCGGCTTCGGACAAGTAAAACGGTAGGCCACCAAAGATACCCAAAACCGTCCAGAACAGTACCACGACCAAAAACCCGTCGCGCAGCCTTAACTCCTTTTTCTGTTTTTTAACCGGCAAGTAAAGCAAAATACCACAGATTAAAGTTAACAGGAAAGCCTCGACAAACGGCAGTGCTGAGCCGTCTTGATAATACAGTTCGATGGCAATAGGGGGTAATAACGTGCTACTAAAAATGACCAGCAACAACCCCAATATGCGCTGGATAACTAATAATTGCATAAGGCCGTATCCGCGCTAGAAATAGGTAAAGCCGACTTGGAACAAGCGTTCGACATCGGATATTTTTTTCTTATCAGTGAGGAATAAAATAACATGATCTTCAGATTCGATCATGGTGTCGTGGTGTGCAATCACCACCTCGTCGCCTCGCACTATCGCACTAATGGTAACGCCAGCCGGTAATTTAATTTGCTCTATCGACCGCCCCACTACTTTGGATGAACTTTTATCGCCATGGGCAATCGCTTCGATAGCTTCGGCAGAGCCACGTCGTAGTGCATGAACCGCAACCACGTCACCACGACGGATATGGGCCAGCAACGTGCCAATAGTGACTTGGTGCGGAGAGATCGCAATATCAATTAAACCACTCTCAACCAGATCCACATACGCTGGACGATTAATAAGTGACATCACTTTTTTAGCGCCGAGTCGTTTTGCCAACATCGACGATAATATATTCGCTTCATCGTCATTGGTGAGTGCACAAAATACATCCATGTTTTCAATGTTTTCCTCGATTAATAGCTCCGGGTCGGCAGCATCACCGAGCAACACAATGCTAGAACCAAGTATACCGGATAACTGTTTTGCTCTGCCGGCAAAGCGTTCGATTACTTTCACTTGATAGTCTTTTTCGAGTAGTGCCGCTAGCTGCCCACCAATATTTCCACCGCCAGCAAGCATCACCCGCTTAATGGGTTTTTCGAGCTTACGCATCTCGGACATAACCGTCGGAATATGGTTGCGGGCTGCGATAAAATAAACTTCATCACCAGCTTTGACGACGCATTCCGCCGATGGTGTGATTGACTGACCTTCTCTGAAAATAGCCGCCACACGCATATCGACACCGGGTATATGCTGCTTCATTGCTTTCAGCGCCTTCCCCACTAGTGGCCCGCTGTCGTAAGCTTTAACTGCGACCAGCTGCACCTTACCATCAGCAAAATCAAGCACTTGAAGTGCACTTGGATGCTCAATGAGATGATGGATATAATCGGTGACAAGTGATTCTGGGCTAATCATAAAATCGACAGGGATCGATTCGGGCGAAAATAAGTCAGGGTTACGCAAGTATTCAGGCGACCTAATACGCGCTATTTTGGTTGGCGTATGAAATAACGACGATGCTATCTGGCAGGCCATCATGTTGGTTTCATCGCTATTGGTTAATGCGATGATCATATCGGCATCATCGGCACCGGCTGCCTCTAATATATTGGGATAAGAGCCATTACCACAAATGGTTCGTAAATCTAACCGATCCTGCAATTCAGATAAAATTTGCTGGTCTTTATCGACAATAGTTATTTCGTTTGCTTCTTCTCTGGCAAGCTCCGTTGCGACTGTCGAGCCGACCTGACCTGCACCGAGTATTATGATATTCATGATTAGTATTATTCTTTTTGGATTTTTTTGGGTATAAGCTGCTTGAATTAGGCTCTCGATCTAAGCCCTTGATCTATTTCTTATGGTGCAAACCTAAACTCTTTAACTTTCGATACAAGTTCGTTCTTTCCTGACCGACTCGTCTCGCCAGCTCAGTCATATTGTTGCCGCACATTTCGAGATGGCGTGATAGATACCCTCTTTCGAAGGCTTCCCGCGCTTCGCGCAAATCCATATCTAGGTTAACCGTTAGCTGCATCGTATTGGCTTCATTTGACACGGACAGCAACTTAAACTGTTTTAAAACAGTCTCAATTTCGTCAAGTTCAATCGTTTCATTATCACTATTTCCGAGAATTGCTTTGATAAATTGCTTAAGCTGTAAAATATCACCTAACCACTCGTAATTCCGTAATAAATTTTGGGCCGCAACACCAAAGTGCCGATAGGGCAATTGTTCATGGTCGCTATACCAGTTGACATAGTACTCGAGTAATTCGGGAATATCTTCAATATGCTCAGATAGCGATGGAATATAGATAGCATTACGCCAATATGAGGCAATCTCTGGCAAGATGCTCAAGCTTTCGGTTAGCGCTTTGTGACTTGATCGACTGGCGACAATATATCGATGTTTCGGGTTACTGGCGTCCATAATTGCTTGTAATAAATTCGATTGTACATCGAGTGATAAGTCACTAACTTCCTCTATATAAATACTACTTGGCAGAGGCGAGTATTGATCAAAACTCTTTGATGAGTCAAAAAATTGGAGCGAAGAACCCGATAATTCACACAAATAGGACGCCCATATTTTCCTGCCACTACCATTGGCGCCTGAAAAAAACACAGGATGGCTAGAACGACTAATTGACTGCATACCTAGCTTTAATTGCTGGATAACCTCACTATTGCCAACGGGCTCCTCTTTTTTACTTTGACGCGGTGTTTCAGATGATACAGTTACACTGGCAAGCGCCGCTTTTACGGTATTTAGCAGCTTCGCCATCGACAGCGGTTTTTCTACGAAATCATAGGCACCAAACTTGATTGCTTCAACCGCGGTTTCTACTGTACCGTGCCCTGACATCATGACCACTGGACAGGCATCTGTTTGTGATGACTTCCATTCCTTTAGTAGCGTTACGCCGTCAACTTCGGGCATCCAGATGTCGAGTAAAACTAGATCAGGCTTATTGGCGCTACGACTTTCATTCGCTGCTTTGGCATGTTCTGCGACATCCACCAGATAACCTTCATCTTCAAGAATATCCTTTAGCAAAAATCGGATATCGGGCTCATCATCGACCACCAGTATTCTTGCACTCATTAAATAACCTCAACCTTTTTACTACTATTTTTAATGCCGTTATGTTTGATGCTACCTTGGTCAACAATCATAGCTGTTTCATCTGATTTAGACATCATTGGCAAACGAACAATAAAATGGGCACCACCTTGCTTCGAACTTTCTACCCAAACTGCGCCACCTTGCTCATCTACTATTTTTTTGACTATAGCCAAGCCTAAGCCACTTCCTTTCACTTTTGTTGTCACATAGGGCTCAAATATCTTATCGGCAACGTCAGCGGCGATACCTTTGCCATTATCTTCGACACTGAGTTCGACACAGGCTTGCCCAAAATACACTGTGCATTTTGTTTTCAGCTTTATCCAGCCGTTTTCGCCAATCGTTTCGAGACTGTTTTTCAACAGATTATGTACTAACTGACGTAATCGAATACCATCAGCCAAAATGTGAGGCCTCGTACTATCGAGTGACATCTCTATCGACATGTGAGTGCGATTATCATGGTACAAAACAGCTATCGCTTCTAACATTGCGTTTAAATCGATTAGCTCAGGGTTTTTTGATGCTGAACGAGCATAATCGGAAAACTCATTAACCATTGTCTTCATTGCCTCAACCTGTTGCACAATGGTATGGGTATATCGATTCAACATTTCTAGTTTTTCACCCGTGACTTCAGTGCTCAATTTTCGCTGTAACCGCTCCGCCGACAATTGAATAGGGGTGAGTGGGTTTTTAATTTCGTGTGCGAGTCGGCGCGCCATTTCGCTCCAAGCCGAGTCTTTTTCTGCTTGGATCAATTCGGTTAAATCATCGACCACTATGACTTGTTCTCGTCGCTCTCCTGGCTGAGACTGAATGGTGGTACCCGTCACCCGCAGGTTCTTATTGCCACCGGGGCCTACTATCGTGACTTCTTCTTGCCATTCGTCCTGATTTTCCATTTGCCTCTGCACGACTTCAAAGAAAACAGCCATCCGCGGATACAACATCAAAACATCTTTGATCGATAGCTCTGTAAAGTAAAAACTATCTACCGAAAATATAAGGCAGGCCGCTGGATTACCACTTTTAATAAACCCTGTGTCATCAATAGTGAGTACGCCTGAGGTTATGTGCTCCATGACCGATTCGAGGTAATTGCGCTGCATCGCCTCCATCGCCTGACTTTTTTCAGCTATGGCTCGTGTGCGCGATATTTTCCGTGTCATGGTATTAAATGACCTCAGTAAAAATCCCAGTTCATCTGTGCCTGATACGGTCAATAGTTTTCCATAATCTCCCGCCGCCACAGACTTTGTCCCTTCGACCAGCTCATTAATAGGCGCAACTAAATTACGCGCCGCAACAAATGCGAGCCAGATAGCTGATAGCACGCTCAACAACAATATTTGAGAGAGCGCCAACGTAAAGCTAGTTTTTAACGGCACGCGCAATACGGACAGTTGTTTGTAACGATCAAAGGCGGCCTGCACACTGATAGTGAGTTCGTTTAGCCTGTCGGTCAACGGGAATAGTGCCTGCAGCGTCTTCGATTTTTCCGTCGCGTCAATGCTTTGCACCTGTACCGCTACCCGAATCGCTAGACCCGATATCTGGCTATCTTCCAATTTTAGATAATGGCTATCTTGGTCAAGCTCACCTACTTCAGTAAGCAATAATGCGGTTGGCATAATAGTCGAATCGATACTGCTCGAGGCAATGATCGACTGACGATGATCCACTAGCGTTAACTCGATAGCGTTTTGCTGATCACGCATATCATCGAGATAAACGAATAAGATATTTTGGTTTATGTCAGGTATTTCTGAGGCAATTAACCGAGTCTTTTTTAATGCCTCTCGTTTTCTTAAGTCCAAGGCACTACGTCCTAACTGTAGCGAGTCATCCAGTGCCACTTCAATACCCACGTCAAACCAGCTATCGATGCTTCGGTGGATAAAACTGATCGAGAAATAATACACGATACTAACTGGAATAATCGTCAATAAAACAAAGACGCCAATCATGCGAGCTGTCAGGCGTGAGCCTATTGCCTTCAGACGATACTGAATGACTAATTTATAAACGTTGTAAACAATAAGGCCGATCAGTGCGATAAGGCCTATCGCATTAAAAAAAATCAACCAGTTATAGTACTTACCAAAATTTGCCGAATTTGAGGTGGCATCGCTTATCGCATAGAGTGACACCACAAGCAGAATCACCAACGCTAAAATAGACAGGAAGTTGCGAACCGTAGAATGCGTCATTGTAGTCAGTCTACATCCCATTCAAACCAGTCACTTTGCAAGTCCCAGTCGTTGTCCGAATAAAAACTCGATTTGAGCGGCAAAGGGAGCTCATCAACATCGATGCCTGCTCGCATGCGTACATAGACTCGCCCCGACTGGTTTATATTGGCGACATCGAACATCGGGTAGGCGTTGATCACATTGAGACTTCGCTCTGCTTCCTGCCGACTATTAAAGTACATCCGCTGATTCGCATTGACATCGAAGATGGCATAAGAGCTGAGCATCGGTAGGTAGTGCAACTGGTATTGCTGCTTGAGTGACAGCAACTTTTCATCAAACCAGTATCGACTATATTTGAGTACCTCTACTTCAAACATTAAGGGTACGGCAAAACCCTGATCAATCGCCTTATTAATGTACTTGGGAAGGTCTATTTCTATCGTTGAATCCAGCAGTAACAAGCTCTCTTGCATCGTGAAACTGGCAGTTCTTATGTTAAACGCAGGCTCGCCTTGTGCAAAAGAAGCCGCACTAATGAGCAACCCAAACAATAGTGCTTGGACACTTCGGTACAAATTGAAGTGGTAACCGAATCCCATCAGTCAGCCTGATCGCTCTTCATGATAGTTTTATGTATTTTCGCATAATAGAATCCGTCCATGCCTTGCTGCCCCGGTAATATCTGCCGCCCATATGGGCGCTTGTGACCCCATTGTACTGAATTCAAACGATTTACCGTGCAGTTTTTATGGTTATCGACAAACCAGGCTATCTGACCTTCATTCTCATCTTTGAAAATCGAGCAAGTGCTATAAATCATAATGCCGCCCGGTTTCAGTAACGGCCACAAGGCCAACAAGATAGCTTGCTGTTGTAACACTAGGTTCGGAATATCGTCGTCACGGCGTAACAGCTTAATATCAGGATGGCGGCGTATAACACCACTAGCAGAACAAGGAACATCCGCTAGAATACGATCGAATAGCACACCGTCATGCCAATCAGCAGGTTGCGTTGCGTTGCCGCATTTCAAATGTGCCAGTCGGTGGATGCGTTGTAAATTTTGTTCGATGAGCGCCAATCGAGACTCATCCTTATCGATGGCAACCAAAGTCACCTCATCACAAGCCTGCAAAATATGTGCAGACTTCCCACCCGGTGCGGCACAGGCATCTAACACCCGCATCCCAGGCTTACAGTCGAGTAACACGGCCGCTAATTGCGCCGCTGCATCCTGCACACTGACTACACCGGATTCGAAACCATCTATTTTGGAAACAGAACACGGTTTTTCCAACACAATCGCCGACTCGACCACAGGATGCAGATCAGCGACGATGTCTTGCTCTCGCATTATCTCAACTTGCC
The DNA here is from genome assembly GCA_047615545.1 of Polaribacter sp. Classification (GTDB taxonomy): domain Bacteria; phylum Pseudomonadota; class Gammaproteobacteria. The sequence goes on along the minus strand of JBLHID010000001.1, from coordinate 12,288 downwards.
GCTCTCGCGTTCTCTGACTTAAGTCAACCCGCAACGTCATCGGTGCTCGCTGATTACCCGCTTGCAGGACTTCAACACTGTCATCAGGCCAATCGGCAGCGAGTTTATGGTTTATCCACTCAGGGTAAGAAATATCAGCCGAGAGTGATTCGACTGTCACTTCATCACGAATCAGCTGGCGTAATACGCCGTTGACCAACCCTTTAGCCCAACTTTTTTTCTGATGTAATGTTAGTTTGACCGATTCGTTCACGGCCGCATGGTCGTCCACCCTCATCATCAACAATTGGTACATACCAACCAGCAAAATAATTTCCAGGTCAAGATCTTTCGTTTTAAACAACTTGCGTAACCGTGGTTTGAGTAAATACTGCAAAGCGTGATAGTAACGACATACCCCGCTTGCCATTTCACGGCATAAGGCTGTATCCCTTGGATCTAAATCAGGGTATTTAGCCTGTACATTGACTAGCGCATCATCCAAAGATCGTCCCTTACCAATGACCAGTAATAATGACTGTAGCGCCAACTGTCTCGGATTTGGTTTAGATGCGCGACTACCCGCACGATTGGCTGCTTCTGGACTATTCACAGAAACTGACTCCCAGTGAGGTTCTGACCATTAAATGATTGAGCGGCGGTACATCGTTTTTTACCCTCGAACTGCAATTCTTCGATACACAACACACCGTCACCACAGCTAACATAAACGCCTTCATTGTTATGATCGAGCACATTACCCTGCCCTGCAAACGTTTGGGTAGGATCGAAACTGGCTTGCCAAACCCGAACCAGCTTCCCGTTTAAATGGGTATAACTCACCGGCCAGGGGATGAAGGCTTTAATTTCTCGAGCAATTTCCTCTGCGCTTTTATGCCAGTCAATTTGTGCCTCAGACTTGCTGAGCTTACTAGCATAATTTGCCAGCGACTCATTTTGAGGTTCTTTTTGAGATTCAGGCTGAGCTTGACCTGACTCAATTATAGGCAAGGTATTAATGAGTAAACCAGCCCCTACTCGCTTCAACTGCTCATGCAAATCAAACGAAGTCCAGCTTGGGTCGATGGCTAAGGTTTGTTTTGAAATCATGGCGCCTGTATCGAGCCCACTATCCATTTGCATAATTGTCACCCCAGTCGATGAATCGTTCGCCAGAATAGCACGTTGTATTGGCGCAGCACCTCGCCAACGCGGCAATATAGAACCATGAATATTAATACAACCGAGCCGAGGCGCATTTAATATAGCGACCGGCAAAATCAAACCATAAGCAGCCACTATCATCAGGTCGGCCTCTAGCTCGAAAAACCGTTCTAAATCAGCGGATTCTTTAAAGGAGGGTGGTTGATATACCGCTATATCGTGAAATAAAGCGCATTCCTTGACCACGCTTTGCTGAAGTTTTCGACCACGGCCTGCTGGCCTGTCCGGTTGCGTATAAACCGCAATTACCTCGTGTTCTGACTGCACTAGGGACTCTAAAGCAGGCACCGCAAAATCTGGCGTACCGGCATAAATTATTTTCATCATATGATTTTTTGTTGAGACTTGACCCGGTGAATGACTAAGCCTGTTTCTGTTGTTTCAATAACTTTGACCGAATTCGATTACGCTTTAAAGGTGACAAGTAATCAACAAATAACTTACCCAGCAAGTGATCCATTTCGTGCTGTATACAAACAGCCTCTATACCCTCTGCTTCTATTTCAAAAATATCACCGTTAGCGTCCTGGGCCCGCACCCAAACATGATCCGCTCTCGTGACCGGCTCATAATAGCCAGGCACCGAAAGGCAGCCCTCATCCATATACCCTTCACCATCGGCTTGTATAATTTCAGGATTAATCAAACATCTGGGGCCGTCTCCCTTTTCTGATACGTCAATAACCAGTAATCGAATGTGTCGATCAACCTGCGTAGCGGCTAAGCCGATACCCGGCGCTTCGTACATCGTTTCGAACATATCTCTCACGAACTGCTTTAGCTCATCGTCAAACAATGTCACCGACTTCGCAACTGTGCGAAGTTTTGGGTCAGGAAAGTGTAAAATATTTAATAAAGCCATGTTTTCGAAATTCTATAATGTTTACAGATAGGATATCTTCCAAGCTACTGATTATATTAGAATCTTAGCCGGTAAAAGCCAGTGTCACTGAACCTAAACCAGCTGAAACCATTACCTAGGAACCAGAACACCCTGATACCTATATTGTACAAAAAGGAGACGCCTTGTGGGACATTTACTCGTACTTTTCGTTCATTTTCTGGCATTAACTTAAAGTTTACTTAAAAAGGAGTTCGGCTCAAAAAAACTCAGGCTGAAAATATGCATCTAATAGGCGCTAACTTCCACGTCGAACTACCTGATATGGGCATGGGCATCGTTATGGAACGCACAACCATTTCAAAAATGAGGTCCCGATTAGCATAAGAGATTATGCCGAGCTGCCTTACAGAGTATACTCCGATAGCTAAGCCAAGGTCAGAATCGAGCATGGGATAGCGCCATAATATATAAGGGCATCACTGGTTCAATTGACCTAGCTCAAAAAACAGGGATGACACATTCATGCAAAAGGATCAATTTGCTAATTTTCTACGACTGTTTCACGTTTTCGGAATTGGTCGAGTATCTTTGCTCGACTTGCGTGAAAAGTTCGGTGGTGATTTCAACGAGATATTCAGTGTCAGTAGACATGACCTGCAAGCAGCAGGGTTGTCAGCGCGGCAAATAGACCAGATAAAATCCCCCAACGAAGGCCAAGTAGAAAAAGAACTCGCTTGGGCAGAACAACCAAATAATCACATTATATGCTTCGACGATGACGCTTACCCCGCATTGTTGAAGCAAACCGCAAACTACCCAGCGCTCCTCTACTGCAGTGGCAGTATCGATTTACTCTCTAACCCCCAAATTGCGATAGTTGGCAGCCGTAACTGCACCCCTGGCGGCGCAAAAACAGCACGTGACTTTGCTGCCTATTTATCCAACGCCGGCATTACCATAACAAGCGGCATGGCAATGGGTATCGACACTCACGCCCATGTAGGCGCTTTAACCGGCACAGGCAAGACAATAGCGGTGACAGGCACTGGTCTGGATAAAATTTATCCTGCCAAAAATCGGCAATTGGCTTACGACATTCATTCGGATGGGCTATTGGTCACGGAATTCCCACTGGGTACAAGCCCGCGTAGCGAAAACTTTCCCCGCAGAAACCGCATTATTAGCGGACTCAGTGTCGCCACTTTGGTCGTAGAAGCCGCTCGTCGAAGCGGCTCACTCATTACCGCGCATCAAGCCGTTGAACAAGGGCGAGAGGTTTTTGCCATTCCTGGGTCAATCCATAATCCGCAAGTGCGGGGCTGCCACCAACTGATCAGAGAAGGCGCTCGATTAGCGGACAAAGCGTCCGATATTATTGAGGATCTGTCGAGCTTACTCGGTTATATCGCTAGCCAACCAGTCACTGAGCAACCTTCTTCGGCGTCGATTAAAGCCAGTAATAAACTAGATATAGTCTATAACGAGCTACTTGAACAAATGGGTTATGACCCAATATCAACGGACACATTGGTAGAACGCAGTGGCTTGACCATCGACAAGGTTTCATCCATGCTACTGTTACTAGAGCTCGACGAGCTTATTCAATCAGCACCTGGCGGCCACTACGTCAGAATATAGCTTTAATTTAATTCAAGTTTTAGATTTTTGAGGAATCCATGAAAGAAGGTGTCATAGACGTTCTAATGTATATCTTTTCCTGCTATGCGGATCAAGACGATGACCTACCCGAGGATCGGGATGGAATCGACGACGACCTTAGAGCGGCTGGTTTCGATACGCTCGAAATCGACAAGGCATTCGACTGGCTAGACGGGCTAGCGCAGGATGATGATATACCTTCGATAGACCAGTCATCTCAAGCCACTCGAATATTTGCACCACAAGAATCGGCGCGTTTGGCACAAAATGCTCAGGGATTTTTAATCTTCCTAGAACAGTCTGGCGTATTAACACCGATGATACGCGAATTAGTCATCAATCGAGTGATGGCACTTGACTCAGATTCCGAAGTCGACATCGAAGAACTCAAATGGATTGTGATGATGGTTTTATTTAATAGCTCAGAAGAGCACGACGAAGATACCCTGATGCACTACGAGGATATCGTTTTCGCCGACCAACCTGCGATCTTCCATTGAAGCGCGCATTAGGTTCCATCCCGTTAACCCCAGTATTATAAGTAGTTACCTTTATGGCCAAACATTTAGTCATTGTAGAGTCTCCGGCTAAAGCAAAAACAATCGAAAAATACCTAGGTAAGGATTTTAAGGTTCTTGCTTCGTACGGCCATGTGCGCGATCTAATCCCCAAAGAAGGGGCCGTCGAAACTGACAACAACTTCAAAATGAATTACAGCGTTGTCGAGAGAAACGAAAAACACATCAAGAATATCGAAAAGGAATTACGTAAAGCAGAGTCTCTCTATCTGGCAACCGATCCGGATCGCGAGGGTGAAGCTATTTCTTGGCATCTTCATGAGTTGCTAAAAGAAAAGAGTTTAATGAAAGGCAAGGCTGCTTACCGAGTCGCTTTTAACGAGATCACCAAGCAAGCCGTCACCGATGCAGTCGCTAATCCACGAGAAATCGGCATGGAAATGGTGAATGCACAACAAGCTAGGCGCGCCTTAGACTATTTAGTTGGCTTTAATCTTTCGCCCCTATTATGGCGAAAAATTCGTCGCGGTCTTTCTGCTGGAAGAGTTCAAAGCCCGGCTCTGAGAATGATTGTTGAGCGAGAGTTAGAAATCGAAGCCTTCGATCCAAAAGAATATTGGAGCATCGAATCCGACAATGAATTTGACAACGCCGCCTTTGGCTCAAAACTAAACATTCTGTCGGGTAATAAAGTGAAGCAATTCACCATTACCAACGAAACTGACGCACAAGCTGCGCATCTGCAATTAACGCAAGCTGCGAATGGACAGTTAATTGTCAGTAAAGTTGAAAAGAAACAACGCAAACGTAACCCGTCACCACCATTTACGACATCTACCTTACAGCAAGAAGCTTCGCGTAAGCTCGGTTTTGGTGCACAAAAAACCATGCGTACAGCCCAAAAACTCTATGAAGGTATAGATATTGGTGCCGGTCAGGTGGGTCTTATTACTTATATGAGAACCGACTCGGTCAACCTCTCGAAAGACGCTATTAGTGATATTAGAACACTTATTAGCAAACGCTACGGTGCGGATAACCTGCCCGAAACACCGCCGGTTTATAAAACCAAGGCGAAGAATGCACAGGAAGCGCATGAGGCAATACGCCCCAGCAGTGCGATGAATGAACCTGAAATCCTCAAACAACATCTAGGAAATGATGAGTACCGTTTATATAGTTTAATCTGGAAGCGAACCATCTCTTGCCAAATGATTCACGCCACACTTGATACTGTCTCGATTGACCTTGCTTGTGGTGCTAGCAACCTATTCCGTTCCAGCGGTTCGACTATTCGTAATCTTGGATTTATGCAAGTCTATACCGAAGGACTCGATGATGATAAACAGGATGATACAAAAGAAAAAATCCTGCCACCATTGAAGGAAGGCGATAAAGTCACACTAAAAGAAATCCGCCTTGAACAACACTTTACAGAGCCACCACCACGTTTTAGCGAAGCAACACTCGTTAAAACTCTGGAAGAATACGGTATAGGACGACCCTCGACCTACGCCTCTATCATCACCACATTGCAAGACAGAGAGTATGTCGAGATAGAAAGCAAACGCTTCCACCCGACCGATATCGGTCGCGTCGTCGCACAGTTTTTGACCCAGCATTTCACTCAATACGTTGACTATGATTTCACCGCACAACTAGAAGACACCCTAGACGAAATTTCACGCGGTGAAGCCGACTGGTTGCCGTTAATGGAAAAGTTTTGGTCAACTTTTAAAGCACTAGTCGATGATAAAATGGAAACCGTTAGTCGAGACGAAGCCATTCAGTCACGTCAACTCGGCATCTGTGAAAAATCGGGCAAACCTATATCGGTTCGAATGGGACGCTATGGCCCATTTGTACAAATTGGCACACGTGAAGACGAAGACAAGCCAAAGTTTGCAGGTCTTCAGCCAGGCCAAAAAATGGATAAGGTAACGCTCGAAGAAGCGTTACAACTATTCAAACTGCCAAGAGCACTTGGAATATCACCAGAGGGTGAAGAAATATTAGCCAATGTCGGACGATTTGGGCCTTATATAAAATACGATGCCAAATACGTATCGCTTAAAGTCAAAGAGGGCGACGACCCGTTTACTGTCACCCTAGAACGTGCGCTTGAACTCGTAGCCGAGAAAAAAGAATTCGACGCCACTCGAGAAATAAAACTATTCGAAGGCACTGACGTTAAAATATTGCGCGGTCGATATGGTCCTTATATCACTGATGGCATCAAAAATGCTCGCATGCCTAAGGATGTTGAAGACCCCGAAACACTGACACTAGAAACCTGTTTAGAACTGATTGAGAAAGCCCCTTTTCCTAAATCAAAGCGTAAAAAGGCAGCGACGAAGAAGAAGGCAGCCGTCAAAAAGAAAGTCGCTCCAAAAAAGAAAGTCGTTAAAAAGAAAGTTGTTAAAAAGAAGGCTGTGCCTAAGAAAAAGGCAGCGCCTAAAAAAACTGTCGCAAAAAAAGCTGCCACTAAAAAGAAAGTGGCTGTTAAAAAAGTCCCAACCTAAACCAGATCTAGACCAACACATGTCACCGTGGGCTATCAATCGATTGAGTCATCAAATCGAGCTTGGCGCTGTAATTGCTTACCCTGGCGACACTATCTGGGGTTTTGGTTGCCACCCGCTACTCGAAGATAGTGTCGAGCGCATTTTGCATATGAAACAGCGTTCGGCAAGCAAAGGGCTCATTCTGCTATCGTCTGATCTAGACTTTTGCCTTCCCTACATTAGTCGCGATTTATCGACTAACGACATTGCGCTGCTAAGACAACCACAAAGCCAACCAACGACTTGGCTTATTGCTGCTAGCCACAACTGTCCCGCCTGGCTTCGCGGTGGGTTTTCGACCATAGCCATCAGAATCACGAGTCACCCATTCATTAAAGCCATCTGCACTGAATTAGAATCACCCATCGTGTCGACCAGCGCTAACTTGAGTGGTAAAACGACCATTCGCAACTCGATACAAGCTCGCCGATTGTTTGCGAACCAACTGGATCACATTATCAGCGGCTATCGACCAGGCACCGGCCGTCCGAGTGAGATAAAATCACTAGAATCCGGTCACATCATAAGACCTTAACGCCATGACTACGAATACAGATCAAATAAGACAATACCTACAAGCACTGCAGGTCAGCATCACTGACGCCATTGCCTCAGCCGATGGTAAGGCAAGGTTTCTGGTGGATAATTGGACACGTGAGTCGGGCCAAGGGGGTGGTAAAACCATGGTGCTAACCGGTGGAGATGTTTTTGAACAGGCCGGGGTTAACTTCTCTGAAGTGGTCGGCGACAACCTACCCGCATCCGCCACCGCGCAGCGACCCGAATTAGCGGGTCGTAGTTTTCGCGCCATGGGCGTCTCGCTGGTTATCCACCCTAACAATCCACACGTACCCACATCTCATGCGAATGTACGATTTTTTATTGCCGAGAAGCCAGGAGAGCCAGATATTTGGTGGTTTGGCGGTGGTTTCGACCTGACACCCTATTACGCCTACGCCGAAGATTGCGTGCACTGGCATCAAACCGCTAAACGGGCTTGTGCAGACTTTAGCTCAGTCACAGATACGGACACTTACGGCAAATACAAACAATGGTGTGATGATTATTTTTACCTCAAACACCGCAATGAAGCACGCGGCATTGGCGGCCTGTTTTTTGACGACCTAAATCAACCTGGCTTTGAACAATCGTTCGCGTTCATGCGTAGCGTGGGTGACCACTATCTCGATGCCTATTTACCCATTGTAGAGAAACGTAAAGACATCGACTACGGTGCCCAGCAAAAACAATTTCAACTCTACCGCCGTGGTCGTTATGTCGAGTTTAATTTGGTTTATGATCGAGGCACCCTATTCGGATTACAGTCCGGTGGCCGAACTGAGTCAATCTTGATGTCACTACCCCCAGTCGTTAACTGGCAGTACAACTACCAACCAGAACCGGGCAGCGACGAGGCATTACTCACCGACTACTACCTAAAACCACGCGACTGGATCAACCAATCAAAATGAGCAGCCTCGACTTCCCTCCAATAGAAGTAAGCCTTGAAGAAACTACTGCAACACAAAAATGCGACCTTTGCACCAATTCGACCTGTTGCACCTATGTCACCCAGCAAATCGACACGCCACGCTCAAAGTACGATTTTGAAATTCTACTCTGGCAGGTATCGCATAAGGACATCGGAATTTATAAAGATTCAGACGGTTGGTTTCTCATGTTTGATTCAACTTGTGCGCATCTAGAAATGGATGGTCGCTGCGGTATCTATGAAGATCGCCCAACTATTTGCCGAACCCACGACAATGACTTTTGCGAATACGATGCCCCAGCCGAAGATGGCTTCGAACTCTATTTCCCGACTTACATCTCTCTACTTGAACACTGCCAATCCCGTTTCAAAAAGTGGAGCACAGGTAATCCAGCACCGGAATAACCGCTGTGCCGTCAAACCGTCCAGCGCCATGAATCCTGAATAAACACCTAGGGTGGAAAAGCGCAACGCCCTCCGCCGCATGCCCCGATCACTTCACCCCCATCCTCAAAATTGTAAACATAGCCCCGTAGAATGTGATGAGGCACTAACCACATCGATATTGACGACCAAGATGCCGCTTGTAAGTTCACCAAATCAATCGGCGGTTGATACTGATGAAAATGGCGATCAAACGGAAGTCAATACCTGACAATATCAAACAACCCGATAGAAGCCATTGTTATAATTCAATTTACTAATATAACTATCTGTACCAAAATACCTCGGCCTAATTGTTAACTGACTCAACAATCCAAACGAGGTGACCGTTGAATAAAAACGAATTGACCAGAGACAACATAGTCGACTTTATTCTCGATTTATTCGAACGCCGAGGTGCCGAGGAGTACCTGGGGGAATCCGTCAGCATGTCTCAGCACATGGAGCAATCAGCCGCCTGTGCTGTCGCAGATAACGCTACTGCTGAATTAGTCGTCGCCTTACTGCTGCACGACATTGGTCATTTGGTGGGTGGCTTTGCGGTCGAAGCTTTAGAAAATGACATCGATGCTTGTCACGAAGATGCTGGTGCTAATTTCCTTGCGCCCTACTTCCCTAAAACGATCACCGAACCCATTCGCTTGCATGTGGCGGCAAAGAAGTACTTGTGTGCCGTTGATGATGAATACCTCAATCGATTGTCCGACGCTTCGATTAATTCGCTCAATCTTCAAGGTGGCCCTATGACGGCTTCGGAGGTTAAAGTGTTCGAGGCGAATCCTCATCACTTGGCTGCTGTCAAAGCGCGCCATTACGACGATGATGGCAAAGTGTCTGGATTGGATATCAGGCCAATAAAAGACTATCGCAGACAATTAGAATCGCTGCTGCTTCCTTAAGGGTATCTCCATCGCTAGACAATGACTATGAGACGAATCAATCAATATCAATTTGACGCCAATGAATTAACCATTCACTGGGAGGATGGCCAACAAAGTCTACTAGCCGCCATCTGGCTGCGCGACCATTGCCAAATGCCCGAAAGTAGAGACCCTGTCAGTGGTCAGCGATTGATCAACATTACTGATTTCCCGTTGGACTTAACTATCACTAACGTGAGCCATACCGATGATTCACTTATCATCGATTTTGCGCCAGAACATCGAACAGAATTTTCTATCGACTGGTTAATCGAAAACTGTTACTGCGTTAATAGTCAGGCCGATGACCGCAGTGAGGCGAGCAAAATATTGTGGCAGAAAAGTACATTTGAAAACGACATATCCAAACATAGCTATCCCGACTTTTGCACCTTGCCTGAGGCCAAGATAGCAGCGCTGCAATCGGTTAAGGACTATGGATTTTCGATCCTCAAGTCTGTGCCCTGCGACGAAGGCGAAGTCCTCAGCGTTATTTCCAAGTTCGGTTTTGTGCGCAACACTAACTATGGCCCTTTATTTGAAGTACGCACAATAGTCGACGCGAATAACCTAGCTTTTACCAACTTAGGGCTAGGCTGCCATCTCGACAACCCTTACCGCGATCCTGTTCCGGGCATCCAGTTACTACATTGCCTGCAAAGCTCAACGGCTGGTGGAGAATCTATTTTGCAAGATGGCTTTATGGCGGCCAGCCTATTGCGCGAAGAGAATCCGCTACACTTCGATATCCTTAGTCAGCAATGGATTAATTATCGTTTTCAGGACGCTGATACCGACCTGCAGGCTCGCGCACCCATGTTCGAAGTGAATGATAAAAAAGAGGTTATTAAGGTGCGCTATAACAATCGCTCAATCGCAACCTTGAAACTACCAGCGAATAAAGTCACAGCGTTTTATGCGGCCTACCGCCACTATGCACAAATACTCCAACGTAAAGAATTGCAAATCACCTTTAGGCTCGCGCCAGGCGAACTCATGCTATTCGACAACACGCGGGTGATGCATGCTCGCACCGCTTTCTCTGACGCTGGCACGCGACATCTGCAAGGTGCTTACAGCGATCTCGATAGTCTTTACAGTACTCTGAGTGTACTTAAGTCTAAGTTATCGGGCTCTCATTGAGAACAAATTGCACAATAACGGTTATGCTCTCGCATCACTCATTTAGAATACTCATTTAGTCAGGCTACCTAATCAATGAAATACAAAGGCATCGTTTTTGACAAAGATGGCACGCTCATCGACTTTCACGCCACCTGGTCACCCACTTACCATTTCGCCTCACTCGAACTCGCCAAGGGCGACCAGGCATTGGCAACCGAATTGCTCACTCAACATGGCTATGATGCGACTACTCAAAGGTTTATGGGTGGTTCATTACTCGCCGCTGGCAACAATAAAGAAATTGCTGAGGCCTGGTCAAAACAACTGCCCGATGTTAATAGTTATCTCAATAACAGCAATGAGCAGGAATGTGAGACGCTAGCCAAACGCTTGCACGATATATTCGCAGAACAAGGGCGAATCAACTCTGCCGCCGTACCTGACCTAAAGCGGGTTCTCCAACAGTTAAAACAAGCAGGATTGAAACTGGGTGTTGCCACCGCCGATAGCTACCAAGGCATACTCAACACACTAGATGCATTCGACGTTATAAAAGACTTTGACTTTCTCGCTGGCTACGACAGTGGGTACGGCACTAAACCGCAAGCAGGCATGGTATTAGCCTTTTGTCAGTCACAGTTTTTAAGCCCAGCGGAAGTGATCGTAGTCGGCGATAATAGCCACGATATCGAAATGGGCAGGAATGCTAACGCGGGTCTATGTGTCGGTGTGCTCACCGGCACTAGTACGCGTGATGAACTAGAACAGATTGCAGACGTTGTATTGAACGATATTAGAGACCTGCCTGCTTTACTGGACTAACTTAGCTCGGCTTGCCATTGGTGATTAGCAAGCTGACTCAGTTAAGGGTACCTCTAAAAATAGTGCTTTTTTGGAGGCGCCCTTGAAACAGACTTAGCACATGCTTAGTAACCCCATAGTCGACAGTGAATCGAAGGTGGCGCTTTACCAACAGGGATGCCAGCAAAGCTTACCTCCAAATCAAAACAATATTTAGTAGAAATGGCATGCTACTGAACCAGCTTGCCAATCACCAGCTTATGTTATGCCTAGTCAAATAGGTGGTGTTTCATGACTGCGCGAAATAGTTCTTCAAAAAGGTCTCGAACGGAATATCGTCGGCTGCTTCAATGGCCTGCTGTTTTGCAACCGACTCGCGTGCAAGCTGCTCGAATTGTTTGCGTTTGGCATCGTCGAGCGGACGTTCGTTAAACCACTGCTGATGTTGGCGAGACATGCGCAACGCGAAGTGAGCAAACTCTTCGCCATTTTGATCCATGTCCGCAAGCATCCGTGCCGATGGCGTCAGATCTGGGTCGGCAATTTTGGCCCGTTGTTGTTGCAATGCCTCGCAGTAGGAATGCACGCTGGTATCCTTGTCGAGCAAGTCACAGCCAGCTGACATTTGATCAAAAATCTCGTTGGCCCAGTCACGTAGCAACACTTCTTTGCCATTCTGTCGCAGTTTCAACTTCGGATCACGACCACGCAAGGCAAC